>WFNG01000001.1 GCA_015488735.1 Bacteroidales bacterium
CCTCCTATGGGCGGCGGAATGCCCGGAATGATGTAAGTCAAACCTCAATATATATTCAAAAAAGCCGCTTTCGAGCGGCTTTTTTTGTTTTGGAAAGTTGGTCCAAGCGGACGCTTGAACCAGTTTTGATAATGGTTTTTTATCCTGGAAAGATTAGTGCAGATACTTAAATCAATTTTTGTTGTAGTTTTTTATTTTGGAAAGACCGGGTTCATCTAGGCTGGTTCAAGCGTCCTAAGCTGGTTCAAGCGTCCGCTTGGACCGCTTGAACTACTTTTGTTATAATTCCAAAGGAACCTTTTCCAAAAAAGCCGGTATTTTACAAGACCAGCCAAACTCGTGTTCTATTTTTACTCTTAAAGCATCCGCGGACTGGGGTTCGCCATGGACTATAAAAACTTTTTCCGGTTTGTTTTTTATTTTCGACATCCACGAGAGCAGCTCGCCCTGGTCGGCATGCGACGACATGGTCTTTATGTGTTCAACATCGGCCCGCACTTGAAAATAACGCCCGTGTAATTTGATTTCGGGAACACCTTCGCTGAGCTGCCTTCCCCGTGTTCCGGCAGCCTGGTATCCCGGCAGGATAAAGGTAGCCGAAGGATTTCCCAGCTGCATTTCAAGATAATGAAGAATGCGTCCGCCATTCATCATACCGCTGCCGGCAATTATAATTTTAGGGCTGCTGTCCTTTGCCAGGCGATAGGTCTCTTTTATGGAGGTGACAAGCTTTGTATCCTGAAAGACCTTTCCGAAAATATCGGGTTTCATACTCAGCCATTCCGGATATTTCAGAAACAAAAGGCTCACATTGGTTCCCATGGGACTGTCGAGATAAACAGGTAAATCAGGTATTTTTCCCTCTTTTTTCATTTTCCAGATGGCATACATAAAATCCTGTGCCCTGTCAACGGCAAAGCTGGAAACAATCAAAGGTCCCTGTTTACGAATGGCTTTGTCAATAATTTTTTTCAAAATATCTTCGGTATTATTCGCCGGATGGTAACGATCGCCATACGTAGATTCGGTAAAAAGCACTGCTGCCTTTTCGGGATGTTCCCGATGCGCAAGCATGGGATCATCAGGCCGCCCGATGTCTCCCGAAAAGACAAACCGTTTTCCTTTGATGTCCATCTCTATAAAAGCGGCACCCGGAATGTGGGCATTTTTACGAAAGCGAAAACGAATGTTGTTGTTGAGTTCGATAAATTCTTCAACAGGCCGGGGACTTAAAAGGGGAAGTGTTTTTTGTACATCTTTCAGGTCATACAACGGAACAGCGGGTTTGTGCTTTGTATATCCCTTTTGATTAGCATGATAGGTGTCTTCTTCCTGTAGCTTGGCGCTGTCTTTCAGGATAATTTCCGCGAGATCAGCGGTGGGCTCTGTGCAATAAATGGGATTATGAAAGCCCTGCTTTACAAGTCGCGGCAGATAACCCGTATGATCCAAATGGCCGTGTGTCAGAAGAACCGCATCAATGTGTGAAGGCGGAAAATGAAAATCAATCCAGTTACGCCTTCTGAGCTCGCGGTATCCCTGAAAAAGGCCGCAATCTACCAGTAAATGATATCCGTCAACACTGATCAGGTATTTGGAACCGGTAACAGTTCCTGCCGCACCGAGAAATTGAATATAATTGGTTTCGTTTGTGTCCATCTTTTTATTTTTATGAGTTTGTACAAATATAAGATATCTTCCCAAAATAAAGCACCTGTTTTGCACTTCAGATACAAAACAGGAATTTGCCTGCTTCAATAAAGTGATTTGAATATTTTCTCTTTTTTCAATGTTCTCAAAAGCAATGATATCTTTCAACAGATAAGCGCTCATAAAAATTTATTTCTCCACCACCGTAAACCACATTTTCCGGCTGTCCCCGTTTTGATCGACCACGGTGAGCAAATGCCGGCCCGGAGGCGGTATAAACGCAAACTGATGGCGGTTTTTGGTGGCGCCGAGGTACTGGTGGTCTAAATTCCAGTACAGTGTTGTGTGTGGATTTTGCAACGAGACCTCAAAAACCACTTTTTCTTTTTTACCGTTGATGCCGCGGGGGATAAATATCCGGGTTCCCGGCCGCGGGTAAATAAAAGCGATGACGTGTTGTCCGTCGGGTGGTGCACAACCCGGTTTATAAGGGGGTAGCATTTTGTAGGACGGATGGGTGTTGTGGTAATACCACTCTTCCACCGGCGGCAGCACAAACCACGATACTTTTTTCATTTGGCTCACCGATGCACACCGCCCGCTGAGGCGGTACTTTTCTTCTTTGTCGGTAAAAATAATGTGGTGATAAGGGCATACTTTTGCACGGTCGCCGGCTTCAAAAGCCAGCACCGTATCTGTTTCGGGGCAAAACCGGGAAGCCCTGTAACCACTTTGGCGGCATACCACGATTTTTTTCATTTCGTCTTCAGGACGTTGGAATTGTTTTTCAGGTTTTAAAAAATGGAAAACATCAAACAATACCGGTGCGGCATAAGCTGTCCCCGTTAGTCCTTCCCTTCCTTCACCGTCGGCATTGCCTGCCCATACGCCCACAATGTATTCCGATGTGGAACCAATGGCCCAGCCGTCTTTAAAGCCAAAGCTGGTTCCTGTTTTCCAGGCAATGGAAGCCGTGGCATTAAAATATTCCCAGCCCTCTTCCGAATGCGGCCGGTGCACCTGATACATGGCCTGATAGGTTTCCCAAATGGCACCGGCATGTAGTGGTAAAATTGCTGAAACTGCAGGCTCTTTGGGGGAATGTACCTTTTTCATTTGCAATACCAGCGGGCCGTATTCATGGCCGGTCTGTTTTCCGTAAAACCTGTCGTAGTTCAGCAGTGTTTGTGCCATACCGGCATAAGCCGAGGTAAGTTGCCACAAAGTAGCTTCACCACCGCCCAAAATCAGCGAAAGACCGTAATAATCCGCCGGTTTTTTAAAAGTGGTCATTCCCATTTGCTTCAGTAAATCCATGAACCGCCCGATGCCATAATCGCGCAGCAGATAGATGGCCGGCACATTACGTGAACGCGACAAAGCCTGAGAAGCGGGAACAGCGCCTTCAAAAACCTTGTCGTAGTTCTGCGGATGGTAATTCTTAAAATAACTTGGGATATCTGGAATGAGGCTGTGGAGCAGAATTTGTCCGGTGTTGATGGCGGCGGCATAAAGAAAAGGTTTCAGAATACTGCCGGTACTGCGCGGTGCCCTGATCATGTCGTTGTCTTCACCATGGTTACCGCTGCCGGGAGCATTGCCCACATAAGCCAGTACTTCTTTGTCGGCAGGACGGACCACCAGTACGGCGAGGTTATCAATTTCGTTTTCACTGTATTTTTTGTGGTATTGTGCCACAATACGGTTTACTTCGTGCTGCAGGCCTTCATCCAGCGTGCTGTAAATTACAGTTCCCGCGTGATGTTTTTTGAAGTATTCCAGCAGGTGCGGGGCTTCATTGGGCAAAGGATGTGGTTTCACAGGAATCTTTTCCAGCAGTGCCAGCCGGTATTCGGTGCTGTCCATTTTACCGCTTTTAAAAAGCTGTTTCAGCAAGCGGTTTCGTTTTTGCAACAACAGGCGACTGTTTTTCCCGGGATGGAGAAGCGAAGGGGCATTGGGCAGTACTGCCATCAGTGCTGCTTCCGCCCAGGTGAGTTCGAATCGATTATGACCAAAATAGCGCCATACTGCCGCATCCAGTCCCACCACATTTCCCCCGAAAGGAGCGTGTGAAGCATACAGGTTTAGGATTTCTTTTTTGGAATGTTCGGTTTCCAACGCCAGGGCGAGGTAAATCTCGATAAGCTTTTCGGTGATGGTACGCGGTTTTCCCTTTCGCATCAGGCGGATGACCTGCATGGTGAGCGTGCTGCCTCCACGGACAATTTTGCCGGCTTTAATGTCGGCCACGAGTGCTTCAAAAGCCGAAACAGGATTGAATCCGAAATGGCTGTAAAAATGTTTGTCCTCAAATTGCAGTACAGCGGTTTTGTATTTCGCCGGAAGGCTGTCAGTTTCGGGGAAACGCCACTGGCCATCGGCGGCTATACGGGCGCCGAGCAGGTTGCCGTGCCGGTCGAACAGGACGGTGGAATAAGGGTCATGAAAAAGGGGCGAGGGCAGAAAAAGCCTGCCGCTAAACGGAATAGCAAGGAACAGGGCCGCCAGGGCAGCAATAAACAGAATTCGTTTGCGAATGTTTTGCTTTTTCATTTTCATCACAAATTTACCAATATAGGCTGTAATAAATCCAGTTCTATTAAATTTCTGTCACGATTGCAGAAATTGAACAAAAAAATTAACGCTAAAATCTAACCTACAGCTCATTCGGGTTTGCAACCCGAATGTAAAAGGATACAAGGATTTCCAATCCGGTTCCGGCTTCCAATCTGGAATTATATCCTGCGGATTAAAAATCCACAAGCCCTTTTGGATCGCGATTATAAATCACGACCAGCCTGCTTAGAATAAATCCGGCCACGTTTAAAACGCGGTCGAAGAGGGTTTTTCTTTGCGCCACCGGCGCAAAGAAAAACAAATTCGTGTAATCCGTGCAATTCGTTGGGAAAAGATGCCACAGGCATCAACAAATAACCAGGAGCTATTTGCCAACGAATTTCACGGATTACACGAAGGGCTTCCGCCAGTGGAAAACAAATAATTCGTTAAAATTGTGCAATACTGCTCATTCGGGTTCCTGTCTGCCTTCGGCTGATGTAACCCGAATGTAA
>WFNG01000002.1 GCA_015488735.1 Bacteroidales bacterium
ATGTTAGTACCGGAATGGAACAGGCCAATCATTAAATCGGGATGCTCTTTTTCGCGAATTTTTTTCACCCAATAGCGGGCTGTTTTCACCATGCCTTCAAAATGCATTCCTGACCAAATGGGGTGTGCCATCCAGTCGGGGATGGCTGGCGTAATCATGCCGAGAACGGCAATTTTCAGTCCATCGCGATGCAAAATAACATAAGGTTTAAAGTAGGGCTTCCCCGTTGAGTCAACCACAGCATTGGCAGCCAGCCATGGAAAATCAATCTCTTTTTTGAATTTATCGTAGATTGCATGCCCTGGCTCAATATCGTGATTTCCAACGGTGCCGACAGCATAATGCATGTAGTTCATAACCTGTGCAAGTTGATGTTCTGCTGTAGGATCAACATAATTATAATAGTAAACAAAGGGTGAACCTTGTAAAACGTCACCGTCATCCATCAGAATAACTGTTTGATTCTTTTGAGCCCGTAATGATTTCACATAAGTTTCTAACTGTGCCAGTGAACCTTTTCGTATATTTTGTTTCACCAAATCCTGAGGAAAAACACGACCATGCACATCTGCTGTTTCCACAATTTTTAAATGAATTGTTTTAACCGGTTTCCCGTTTTGTGCAAAAAGTGTAACAGAAAGAAACAGGCTGATAAGGAGAAGTATTTTTTTCATATTAAATAATTTTTGGCAAAGATAAGGATGTTCACCGTTTTTTTGTTTTGATGTAAAAAAAGCCGCAATGTCGCGGCTTTTTTCAATTTTTAGTCCAATTCGTGAATCACCAGTCCCGACCTGAGTTTCGGCTCAAACCAGGTGGTCTTGGGTGGCATAATTTTTCCGCTGTCTGCAATGTTGATCAGCTGATCCATACTAACAGGAAAGAGTGCGAAAGCAACGGCCATTTCTCCACTGTCAACACGTTTTTTAAGTTCGCCCAAACCGCGGATTCCGCCAACAAAGTCAATTCTGTTGTCCGTACGCAGATCTTTGATGTTGAACAAAGGCGTAAGGACTTCATTTGTAAGAATGGTAACATCCAGTACTCCAATAGGGTCGTTATCATTATAAGTCCCTGTTTTTGCAGTCAGAGAGTACCACATACCATCAAGATACATGGCGAAATTATGTAGTTTGCCGGGATGATAAATTTCTGTTCCAACCTGCCGGATATTGAAAGAAGAGGCCAGTTTTTCCAACAGCTCTTCTTTTGTCATTCCGTTAAGGTCTTTTATAACCCTGTTGTAATCGATAATGGTTAGCTGGTTGGCCGGAAAATGAACGGCGAGGAAATAATTGTATTCTTCGTTACCTGTATGTCCGGGGTTTGCTTTTCGTTTTTCGTTCCCCACCAGTGCGGCGGCAGCGGTTCGATGATGCCCGTCGGCCACGTAGGTGGAGGGAAGTGTGGCAAATAATTCTACCAGGTTGTGGATAATATTTTTGTCGCGAATAACCCAGAAATGATGTCCAAATCCATCTTCGGCGGTATAATCGTATTCTGGTGTATTTGTTTGTACGAATTCGGTTACAATTTTGTCAACCTCGTCGAGAGCTGGATAGGTGAAAAATACAGGTTCCATGTTCGCGTTTGTTGCGCGTACATGTTTCATGCGGTCTTCTTCTTTATCCTTACGTGTCAGTTCGTGTTTTTTAATCACATTATTCATATAATCATCCACGCTGGCACATCCCACCACGCCATATTGCGTTTTCCCATTCATGGTTTGGGCATAAATGTAAAGATATTCGTTTTCATCTGGTTTTAGCCAGCCTTCATCTTTAAATTTTTCGAAGTTATCTTTTGCTTTTTGATAAACAGTTTCGCTGTAATGGTCTGTATCTTCAGGAAGATCAATTTCCGGTTTTATAATGTGTAGCAGCGAATAGGGATTTCCTGAAGCTTCCACGCGCGCTTCCTCGGAGTTTAGCACATCGTAGGGACGTGAAGCGACTTTTTCTGCAAGTTCTTTGGGTGGCCTGAGGCCTTTGAATGGTTTTAAAACTGCCATAATGTCCTTGTTTTAAGATAAAAAAATCCGGTCAGCGATGATGGCAGACCGGATTATAGAAAGTTAATCTTCGGGTAAATAATCGGAACTAATGTTGGGATCTCGTGGTGTGAAATCATTATTATAATGTCCGTTACCATTACCATTACCATTGTTGTAGCTATTTCCATTACCATTATTGTGGTTATTATGGTAACCTCCACCGTTGTTGTTATAGTTGCCGTGGTTGTTTAATGAACGTTGCAGTGAGGAGATTAATGCGCCAACCATCTTGGTCATTTCCATCAATTGGGTTCTGGATTCATCTTCATGAGATTCACTCATAATATTCAGCCCGTAAGAGAGTGTGGTATAGACCATGCACTGGCGGATAGCACTTTTGGCCATACGCAGGTAATAGATAAATTGTGTTTTGTTACGGGCAGAACCTTCTGCAATATACAGTGCAATATTGCGTGCAGATTCATTAAAACGAATGGCTAACTGCGATTTATCACTCTCTGGAAAAAGCATGGTTACATCCTGCAGCCAGGTCACGTAATCCAAAGCTTTGTGGTAAATACGCAGATCTTCAAAGCGAAAGAATGTTCCGGGACGTTCTTGTTTTTCTACTTGTCCGTTTTTTTCTTCATTCTTATTTTCGTTGTACATCATAATTTTGTATATTTTAAAATATTTGTTGTGCCGTTTCTTACGAAATGGCAGAGTCCCCAAGGGGGCAAAAGTTATTTTGATTAATAAATTAGTTTACTTTAAAGGTGGTGTCTCTTTTTTCGATAAATGCAATAATCTGATTTGCAGCAGCTACTCCGGCATTAATGTTGGCTTCTGCTGTCTGAGCTCCCATTTTCTTGGGTGTAAAAAAGCATCGATTACCAAACTCTTTCTCAATAGCCTCGCGGTTGTCGGGTGCGATATCAGAAATATAACTAAATCCTGTTTTGTCCCGAAATATCTTGAGCAAATCATCTTCATGAATTACCTCTTTGCGTGCGGTATTTATCAGGGTAGCTCCTTGTTTCATTGATGAGAGCAAATCGTAGTTAACAGATTTAATGGTGTGTTTCGTTGCCGGAATGTGCAAGCTGATATAGTCGCAGGTTTTGTACATTTCTTTAAGGTTATCATATACGGTTACACCATCGGCTTCAATAGCTGTTCTGTCCACAAAAGGATCATACGCAAAAACATCCATGCCGAAACCTTTGGCTATACGTGCTACATTTTTGCCAACATGGCCGTAGGCTTGTATTCCCAGTTTCTTCCCTTTAAGTTCGGTACCGGGTTTTCCATTAAAATGATTTCGGGCCTGAAAAACCAGCATACCCAAAACCAATTCGGCCACAGCATTGGAATTTTGTCCTGGTGTGTTCATTACAACAATATCGCGGGCGGTAGCAGCAGCAAGATCCACATTATCGAAACCGGCACCGGCACGTACAACAATTTTCAGCTTTGGTGCAGCATTCATAATTTCTTCTGTGATTTTATCACTGCGGATGATGAGAGCTTCGGCATCTGCCACAGCCTTTTTTAAATCATCCTGACTTTCATATTTTTCAAAAAAGCTACACACATATCCAGCTTCTTTAAATGTAGTTTTGATTTGATTTACAGCGGCTTCCGCAAAAGGCTTTACCGTAGCAACAAGAACTTTTGTCATGGCTTAAAAAGATTTTGGTTAGTACTTAAAACACTGTCAAACAGGAGACTTTTGTTATTTATTAGCGCTTTCAAATTGGCGCATACAGGCAACGAGCGCTTCAACGCTTTCCATGGGAAGCGCATTGTAGAGTGAAGCCCTGAATCCACCTACCGAACGGTGGCCTTTAATACCTACCATTCCCTTTTCGGTTGCGAAATCTAAGAAAGCTTTTTCTTTGGCTTCCATTCCACTTTTCATGACGAAGCATACATTCATTATTGAACGGTCTTCTGCATTAACAGTCCCTTTAAAGAAGCTGTTACGCTCAATTTCATCATAAAGAAGTGCTGCTTTTTTCTCATTAATCCTATGCATTGCATCTACACCTCCTAAATCTTTTAGCCAGCGTAATGTTTGTAAAAGTGCAAAAACGGCAAACACCGGAGGTGTATTAAACATGCTGCCTTTGGAGATGTGGGTTTGGTAGTTGAGCATGGTGGGAATAGCTCTGTCCACTTTGCCAAGGATATCATCGCGGATAATAACGAAAGCTACCCCTGCCGGAGCAAGATTTTTCTGGGCGCCACCATAAATAAGGGCGTATTTGGAAACATCCACAGGACGGCTTAAAATATCAGAAGACATATCTGCAATCAGCGGAACCGGCGAATCCATATCGTATTTTATTTCCGAACCGTAAATGGTATTATTGGTGGTAATATGAAAATAATCAGCATCTTCAGGAATAGAATATCCCTTGGGGATATAACTAAAATTTTTGTCTTCTGAAGAGGCTACCACATCTACTTTTCCAAATAGTTTAGCTTCTTTAATGGCTTTTGTTGACCAGGCTCCCGTATTCAGATAAGCTGCCTTTGTGCTAAGCAGATTATAAGGTATCATAGCAAATTGCGTACTGGCGCCACCACCAAGAAACAATACCGAGTAGCCTTCGGGAATGTTTAGCAAATCTTTAAAGAGTTGCTGAGCTTCATCCATAACGGCCACAAACTCCTTGCTGCGGTGCGAAATAGACATTAAAGAAATACCGGTACCAGCAAAGTCGTGAATAGCTTCTGCTGTCTTTTCCAGGGTAATCTCCGGCAATATAGATGGCCCTGCATAAAAATTATGTTTTTTCATTTGTTTAGTGTTTTAGAGCATTTCTTAAAAGTGTTGCAAAGATATAAGAAAGGTCAAGAAACGCCAATAAAATGGATTAGAATATTTTTCTATTTTTCGTAAAAAAAACCTGTGACGGAATACTGCTAAAAGAAACAACCTCTGGTTATTCTTTTGTTTTTGTCGAAAATCCTAAAAATCAGGGAGACGCTTATTCTTTTACTGAATTTTTCATTGGGCAGTAAGCCCTTTTTATGTATTTTTACCACTAAGCATTTTATTAATATTTGAAAATGGACAGAACTCAAATAATAATCCGGAATTAATAGGTTTATGCAGAACAAAGAAAAATCAGCAGTTAAATTCCAAAGATTTTCTTTGTTACTTGCATTACTTGGCTGTGTGTTGTTGTTTCAATAATGATGGGGGTATATTTGTTTAAAGTTGTGTTATCTTCTGATTATCAGTATGATGAATAATAATATAAAAGTTAATTTAAAATATTACTATTAATAAGGTATGTTAATTATTTTGTCACCGGCAAAAACCATGCAGGAAGAGGATGTGAAGCGCTTTCCCCGTACAACTCTTCCGCAGTATTTGGATAGAGCAAGCATTTTGGCAGAGGAGTTGAAAAAAATGACCGTTGA
>WFNG01000003.1 GCA_015488735.1 Bacteroidales bacterium
AAGCAAGAAGCGTGGCATGCAGAATTAGGCAGTAAAGAGTTTCCAGCCAAGACAGTAGACTTAAGGATTAAAAAAGCATTAAAAGGCGAATTAAAGTGGATTCTCATTGGAGGTCCTCCATGTCAGGCTTTTTCGCTTGCTGGCAGATCGAGAATTGGGGGTGTCCATAAAGTTGATCACAGAGTCTATTTATACAAAGAATATTTAAGAATCATAGCTGAACATCAGCCGTCTGTCTTTGTCATGGAGAATGTAAAAGGATTACTTTCTGCCAGTTTAAACGGAGAAAAAATCTTTAACTGGATACTTCGGGATTTACAAGAACCTTCCTCTGTATTTAAAAACACTCACAGTGCTAATTACAAAGTTTATTCGCTTGTTAATACCAACATTAGGGATAACAGAGATTATTTAATTAAATCAGAAAAATACGGCATACCGCAAAAAAGACACAGAGTAATTTTGTTAGGAATAAGAGAAGATTTGAATTGTGTTCCGGGAATACTGACTCAAAAAGAAAAGATAACTCTGGAATCAGTTATTGGGAAATTACTCAGGCATAGAAGTGGAATAAACAGAAAATTTCTGTCAGCAGAAATTAGTGGGAATAAAAAGAAAAGGTCATATTTAAACCTTGATGATAACGATAACCTTTGGGAAAAATATGTCAATAACTTTAAAAAAGAAATATTATCATGGAATGGGCTGATAAAATATAAAAACAAGGAAAAGTTAACAGCTTCGCCGTATGGAATCGGATCTGAATTCTTACAGGCAGTTGAGACAATAGAAAAGGGACATTCTTTAGAAAAATGGTTTATTGATAAAAAACTTGGAGGCGCGGTAAATCATCAGTCGCGAAGTCATCTTGTTGAAGACCTGAAACGTTATCTGTTCGCCGGAATATTTACTTTTAGTGAAGGACGTTCTCCCAGGATGCAGGATTATGAAAAATACAACAAGGATTTATTACTAGATTATAAGAGTGCAAAATCAGGAAAGTTTGCAGACAGATTCAGGGTGCAATTGCCTGATGAACCCGCAACGACTATTACCAGTCATATTTCAAAAGACGGGCATTATTCTATCCTTTTATCAACTCAACTAAATTGAAAAAATGAAACGAAGACTTTGGACAAGAGAAGAATTGATGCTGGCTCTTAATTTATATTTGAAACTTCCATTTGGAAGACTTCACTCAAGAACGCCAGAAGTAATACATTTGGCAAAACTAATAAACAGAACACCAAGTTCAATTGCCATGTGGCTATTTCGGTCATCTTGTGCCAGTGATTTTACTTATCCCCGTTTGTCTTCAATTTATAATAAGTATATATCCCTTTTGTAATTTTAGTCAGATAAGTTTCTGTCATATCTTTTAAAATCACTTTTGCTTTCGTGTCTTTGCAATTAAGGAGCGTTATTATCTCCTTTCTTGTAACTTTCCCTATTCTTTAATAAAATCAAGCACTATTTTGTATTCTTCTTCATGCTTACGGTCGTTTTCTTGCGGGCTCCTTTTTAGAAATGGTATTGTCCTGAATCTCAGTGTTTTCTTGCGGTCGCTTACGGTCGCTTGCGGTCGCACAAAAACAACCCGCACAAAGTCACCGGAACGCGTGGCACAAGTTCGAGCAGTTTATCCAAGAAGTTCCGATTTCATCGATTTTGGCGATAAGTGCCTGAAATGCTTTTGAAGAGAATGTGATTACTTCCATTACAATAAAATTTAAGGTTAACAATAATTTGTAATGGCAAGAATAGGAAAGAAAAAAGACAAAAATTATAATTTATTCTAACCTGTTCTCAGTACTTTATCGTAATTTTGTATCGGTAATGAAGTCTGCTATTAATTGCCTGAAGGTGCTAATGACTTCTATTTTAAGTACAACTTTTAAAATTGTAATTATGGTAGAGTCAATCCAAAATGCAGAGTCCCTGAAAACAGGTAATGGTTTCCGTGGTAACCAAATTGAAAAATTCAATCAGCTTATGCAAATGGAAAATGAGTGGACAAAGCGGCTTGTTTTCCGGAATAAAAGCATTTAAAAATCCATAAGGGTCACAACACATTTTTTTAGTAGATATTTATGTCTGTTTTTAGAAGCCCGTACTTCTGAACCTCTTTTTTAAAATGTGTTCGACAGAAACGACCATAAATTATCTGTTCAGCTTAATAGAAATCATAATGAATGAATTTGAAACAGTTACTAAACATGCATTAAATGCCGGGCATATCATTCTCAAAACAAAAAAGAAATATGGAATGAATTATCCAGCCGCCAAAAAATGCGAATTATATTGCTATGAAGAACTTAAAAACATTGCTTTGAAAACTAACCTGCCAGTAGTTTCTAAATTTGACAGGCCCGATTTTGAATGTCGTAAATATTGGAATCGGTTTTGGATAATTGCCCCGCTTCTGGGTAAGAAAAATTTAAGGGAAGGTAAAGATGACTACCTCTTTACGGTTACAAAAATTGAAAACCAAAGACCTGTTTTGGGAGTGATTGTCGCACCCGAAAAAAGTGAAATGTATATCGCCAAGGACGCCCGGTCTTATAAAATAAAAGGAATAGACTTTGACCCAAATTTAAATGTGGCATCACTTTTGAAAAGGCAAAACATGATAAAGAAACCCATTGAAGGACTTTTCTTTACAATTCTCAAGAATAGGCAACCTATGAATTACAAAACCGAAAAGTTCCTTAAGGATTTTAAAGATTATAAAAAGGGAGCTATTAAAGAAATTGTCGATGACAGCCCCATGAATTTTTGTGGAATAGCCGAAGGAAAATACGATTATTATCCTCATTTTAGCACTGTAATGGAATGGGATATCGCTGCATTTGATGCATTAATAACTGCCAGCGGATATATGATAACAAAAAAAGACGGAATATTGCCTTTGTCTTACAACACCAAAGATTTAAAATTTCCGGCTTTCATTGCAAAAAATAATTTTGAAAATGACAATGTTGATTTAGAGAAAAAGGAAGATAGAGAATTTATAAATGAAAGAACCCGATATTGATAACTAAGATATTGATAAACAAATTTTACGCTTATAAAATAATTCAAATGAAAAAGACCGATTCAGAAAGTTTTTCGCTTATTCCTCTCATTCCAATGAACATTGAGAATGTTTCAGTTTCCATCGAATTAACGAATAAAATTCTCATGGAGCGGGCGGAATATTATCTTAACCAGGGCTTTGAAAAATATGATTCGGAAGATTTTCAGGGTGCTGTGGCCGATTTTACGAAGGCTATAGCTATTGTTCCGGACTATGCCCAGGGTTATTATTATCGGGGCGTATCGAATTATGATTTAAAAGAATATGAAAAGGCTATCAACGATTTTGGAAAAGCCATAGAACTTGATCCTTCTTTTTCTCTTGCATTGAACAACCGTGGCATTGCGAGGTATGATTTAAAAGATTATGAGGGCGCCATAGAAGATTACACCAAAGCCATAGAAATTAATCCACAATTCGCTTTTGCTTTAAATAACCGTGGGGTTGCAAAATTCGAATCAGGTAAATATACGGAGGCTATCGAAGATTATACCAGGGCTATAGAGATTGATCCTAACTACGCAAATGCTTATAACAATCGTAATAACGCAAAAAAGGCCCTTGGTGATCTAACGGGTGCTTACTCTGATTTTCAGTATTATATCAATTTAAAAAATAATAATTCCGGTTATGGGAATAATGAAGAATCCAATATTTAGAAGGTTATCAGGTGTTCTTGCGAAAATTCAAAGGTTCCTGGCACCTAAGCAAGGCATTATCGTCGATACGAGCACAGGGGTAGCCGGATTAAAACGGGAGCTCAAAATCCTGGAGAATCAACTTCATGCCACTGACAATGAAAAGATTGAGCTTGAGAAGTTTTTATCTGATTTTCACTATCGTCATACCCGTGAACTTGGCTCGATATTAATGGAAATATTAAGATTACGGATGATTTTATACCGGGTAGATCAAAAAAAATATGAAGAGGCCAAAAGAGATGAAGAAAGATACCGAAAACACATTCGCATAGCAAGAAAAAAGCCAAAACATAAACTAAATGGTGAAGAAAAAAAGGAGCTTAAAAAGAGATTCCGTAAGGCAACACTCTTATGCCATCCGGATAAAGTGAGCGAAAAACTTAAAGAAGAGGCGGAGAAAACGTTTATTTCGTTGAAAAAAGCTTACGACCTCAACGACCTGAAAAAGGTTACCGAGATCCTCACCCGTTTGGAAAAAGGCCATTACTTTCAGTCCGTTTCAGATACTGTTTTGGAAAAAGAATTGCTGATGGCAAAAATTAAAAAACTTCGTATTCGTATAAAAGAACTGGAAGAGGAAATCGAATCAATAAAGAATAGTTATACCTATAAAGAGATTATTGCCATTGATAACTGGGATGTATATTTCAGAGAGATGAAAGTGAAACTGAAAAAGGAACTGGAAGAAATAAAGAAACAAATTAAATTAGTATAATACTCCCCAAAAATCAGCAATATCCGGTTCTTGTTTTCTTTGATCTTCGATGAATGCCGGAAAATACCGTCTTCTCTTTCCCTAAAAATCCGTATTTTTACTTCAAATTTTGAATTTATGGAAGTTGTTAAAACAAAAATCCCCGATTTGTATATTTTGAAACCCAAAGTATTTGAAGATGAGCGGGGCTATTTTTTTGAATCGTATAATAAAGAGACTTTTCTGAAACTCGGTATAGACAAGAATTTTGTGCAGGACAACGAATCTAAATCCATGAAAGGTGTTTTGCGTGGATTACATTTTCAGAAACCACCGTTTACACAGGGAAAACTGGTGCGTGTAATGAGTGGTGCCGTGATGGATGTGGCCGTGGATTTGCGGAAAAATTCACCGACCTACGGAGAATGGGCATCTGTGGTGTTAACTCAGAAAAACAAATGGATGTATTGGGTGCCTCCTGGATTTGCACATGGCTTTATAACACTGGAAGATAATACGGTCTTTTTTTATAAATGTACCAATGTTTACAACAAAGCATCAGAAGGCAGCATCCGCTGGGACGATCCGGATTTGAATATTGACTGGCTGATTGATACACCAACCTTGTCGGAGAAAGACAGATATGCACCTTTCCTGCGGGATTTTGAAAGCCCCTTTTAATGGAAATTTACAATTTCAAAATTCAAAAAATCATTTAAATTTTGTTTTTTTGGATAGGGAATTTCTTCATAAACCAACATGACTATGAACAGAAATCTGTCTTATCTTCTTCTTCTGCTACTGGTTATTACCTTTCTTATTGGTAGTGTGGTCTATCAAAAACAGCATAAGGATATAAGCCTGCCGGGGACAAACAAACAATATTACAAAATTGTTCCGCTCACTATTCCTGATACGCTGAGCTTTGCGGGAGAATCTGTTCCCCTGGATATCTTCTATGTTCGGGAGGCCCTTGGTCGAGAACTTTCGGTGAACACCTATTGGCATTCTTCTACTTTGCTGCTTATTAAAAGGGCTCATCGCTGGCTGCCCATGATTGACGCTATTCTTGCGAATCAGGGTATTCCTCCGGATTTTCGGTATATGCCACTGGTGGAAAGTGGTTTACAAAATGTGACTTCTCCATCTCATGCCGTAGGCTTTTGGCAATTACTGAAACCAACGGCCAAAGAATATGGCCTGCAAGTTAACAGGGAAGTGGACGAACGTTACAATGTGGAGAAATCAACTCGTGCCGCCTGTCGGTATTTGAAAAAATCGTATAAAAAATTTGGAAACTGGACTTTGGTTGTAGCAAGTTACAATGCCGGCCAAAAGCGAATTTTTCGTTTTATGAATCAGCAAAAGGCTAACTCGTTTTATGACCTTCTGGTCTCTGATGAAACTTCCCGGTATATTTACCGGATGCTGGCGCTAAAAATGATTTTTGAAAATCCGGAGCATTATGGTTTCTATATTAATCCTTCGCAGGAGTATCCCGTTATTCCAACGCACAACATTGTTGTAAAAGGAGCCGTGAAAGACTGGGCTGATTTTGCACATGCACATGGTATTTCCTATAAATTACTAAAATATTTTAACCCCTGGCTGCGCAAAACATACCTTAAGAATTCTCATCGCAAAACGTATCAAATTAAAATTCCCACTGCTCCTTTCAACATGACCGCTGAAAAATTGAAGGAATAGCTGTAATTTTGCCGGAAATTTGAAAAAAGCGTATCAGCCGCCGTTACATGGAGAAAAATACAAGAAAAAAAGCCAATGGTGATAACCTGTTGGAAATAAAAGGGGCACGTGTTCATAACCTGAAAGACATTGATGTGAGTATTCCGCGCGACAAGTTGGTAGTGATAACCGGATTGAGCGGTAGCGGTAAGTCCTCATTGGCTTTTGATACGATTTATGCCGAAGGGCAACGCCGCTACATGGAGACTTTCTCTGCTTACGCACGGCAGTTTATCGGCCATTTGGAACGCCCTGATGTGGACCAGATAACCGGGTTGAGTCCGGTAATTTCCATTGAACAAAAGTCGGTAAACCGTAATCCGCGTTCCACCGTGGGGACTATTACTGAGATTTATGATTTCCTGCGCCTTCTTTTTGCCCGCGCGTCCGAAGCTTTTTCGTACAACACCGGTGAGAAAATGGTGCAGTACAGCGAAACGCAAATTCTGGATTTGATTATTCAAAAATATCTGGGTTGTAATATCATGATTCTTGCTCCGTTGGTACGGGCAAGGAAAGGGCATTACCGTGAACTGTTTGAGCGTATCCGGCAACAGGGATTTTTGCGCGCCCGCGTGGATGGTGAAATCCGGGAACTCTCGTTTGGAATGCAACTGGACCGCTATAAAGTTCATGATATTGAAGTAGTGATAGACAGACTTCCTGTACAGGCAAACATGGGTAAGCGTCTTGCAAAGACCATAGAAACGGCTATGAAGCAGGGAAAAGGTGTGATAATGATTCTGGACGAACAGACTGCTGAAGGACGCTTTTACAGCCGGAAAATGATGTGCCCTACTACCGGTATTGCTTATGATGAGCCTGAACCCAATCTTTTTTCTTTTAACTCGCCCTATGGCGCTTGTCCTCGCTGTAATGGTCTGGGGGTTGTCAACGATATCGACCTGGAGAAAGTATTTCCTGATAAAAACCTTTCCATTAAAAAGGGGGGAATTGCACCTTTGGGTGAGTATAAAAATACCTGGGTGTTCAACCAGATAGAGACCATCGGTCTGAAGTATGGATTTACGTTGAACACCCTCATTAAAGATATTCCATCCAAAGCGATTGATGTAATCTTGCATGGCTCCAACGAAACGGTGGAGGTAAAAAAGGAATATCTGGGCATTACCTCTTCTTATTCACTTACTTACGAGGGCTTGCTGAGCTATATTGACAGCTCACATGCCGAAGGGGCTTCTCAAATGTCTAAAAAATGGGCCGGTCGTTTTATGAACAAGCATGTTTGCCCGGAATGTCACGGTGCAAGGTTGAAGAAAGAAGCGCTCTATTTTAAAATAGATGGAAAAAATATTTCGGATCTGTCAGCCATGGATTTAAATGAGCTGAAAAGCTGGCTTACAGGATTGGAAGAGAGATTAAGCGAAAAGCAACGGCACATTGCCAGGGAAATATTACGTGAAATTCGTGTTCGGCTTGAATTTCTGCTTGAAGTGGGGATAAGCTATGTAAACCTGAACCGTCCGGCCCGGACATTGTCGGGCGGAGAATCTCAGCGCATCCGGTTGGCTACTCAGATTGGCTCACGGCTTACAGGAGTTATGTATATACTTGATGAACCCAGCATAGGTTTGCACCAGCGCGATAACCACCAGCTTATCGAAGCATTGAAAGATTTGCGGGATATTGGTAACACTATCATTGTTGTGGAACACGACAAAGATACTATTCTGGCAGCGGATCATCTGGTGGAAATAGGTCCTGGCGCGGGAAGGCTTGGAGGTGAAATTGTTGCGCAGGGAACGCCTTCTGAAATTCTCCGGTTAGATACCCTGACAAGTCAATATCTGAACGGGAAGAAATTTATTCCCATTTTAGAACACCGGCGCCAGGGAAGTGGTAAGGTTATTACGCTGCGTGGTGCCCGTGGAAATAATTTGAAAAATATTGACGTACGCTTTCCGTTGGGGAAATTTATTTGCGTAACCGGTGTTTCGGGTAGTGGAAAATCCACGTTGGTTAACGATACGTTGTATCCAATCCTCAACCATCACTTCTTTCATGCCATAAGAGAGCCCCTGCCTTTCGATACCATTGATGGACTCGAAAATATAGACAAAGTCATTCAGATTGACCAGTCGCCTATCGGACGTACACCGCGTTCCAACCCGGCAACTTACACGAAAGTTTTTGATGAAATAAGGAAACTTTACGGTCAGTTGCCGGAAGCCAAAATAAGAGGATACAAACCCGGTCGGTTTTCGTTTAATGTGAAAGGCGGTCGCTGCGAGACTTGCAAAGGCGCTGGTGTGCGTGTAATAGAAATGAATTTTTTACCTGATGTATATGTTTTGTGCGAGGATTGCCAGGGGAAACGTTATAATCGTGAAACACTGGAAGTTCGCTACAAAGGAAAATCCATAAACGATGTGCTGAACATGACCATTCGGCTGGCCGTTGATTTTTTCGCCAATGTGCCGCCCGTCGTTCATAAGTTACAAACACTGAAAGATGTAGGGCTTGGATATTTAACGCTGGGTCAGTCCTCTATTACTATTTCAGGAGGGGAAGCACAACGGGTAAAACTGGCTACAGAATTATCGAAAAAAGATACCGGCCAAACACTTTATATTTTGGACGAGCCAACTACCGGGCTTCATTTTGAAGATGTAAAAGTG
>WFNG01000004.1 GCA_015488735.1 Bacteroidales bacterium
GGTTCTTCGGGATTAGGAGAAATTACGGTGGGGAAATTCCCATCCGGAACGGCTTGCTTTTCCACAATGTGGACATTTCTAAAACCGAAATTCTTTAATGAATCGGGGACTAACTTAATGCCGGTACCATGCAGTGGGGTGTAAACAATGTTGAAATCCTTCCGGCGTTGGACAACTTCAGGTGAAAGCGAAAGTTCCTTTACTTTTTTGAGATAGACACTGTCCACTTCCGCTCCTATAGATTCTATTAGTTTCTGATTTCCTGTGAAGTTGATATCCTCTGCCCCTCCGATTTTTTCCACTTCGGCCATCACGTTTTTGTCGTGTGGGCTGACCAGTTGCCCGCCGTCTTCCCAGTAAGCTTTGTAGCCGTTGTATTCTTTCGGATTGTGCGAGGCCGTAACCATTATGCCGCCCTGGCATTTTAAATAACGTATGGCAAAAGAGAGTTCGGGGGTAGGACGAAGGTCATCAAAAAGATAAACCTTAAATCCGTTGGCTGAAAAGATATTTGCCGTTACTTCTGCAAAATAGCGGCTGTTGTTTCTGGAATCATGGGCAATAACTACACTGATTTGTTTTTTGTCGGGGAAATTGGATTTCAGGTAATTACTGAATCCCTGTGTTGCCATGCCCACAGTATATTTGTTCATCCGGTTAGATCCTGCTCCCATAATGCCACGCAGCCCGCCGGTACCGAATTCCAGGTCGCGATAAAAGGCTTCGGTAAGTTCCTGCGGATTATTTTCTATCATGTTACGAACGGCTTGTTTGGTTTCTTCATCATAAGCCTCTGTAAGCCAGCTTTTGGCTTTGTTTAGGACATTTTGATCTATTTGTGTTTCCATGTGTTTATCGTTTAATTGTTCTTTTTCCCAACAATGTTTTGTCACTGTTTTTTTAATTGTTCTAAAACCAGTTTCAGACTGTCGAGCCAGTAAGGGACTTCCAATCTGAAGTTAGTTTTGATTTTTGCTTTGCTCAGTACGCTGTAAAACGGACGGTTGGCTTTTGCCGGAAAGTCATTCGATGTGATGGCATTTATTTTACATGAGATCCGGGCTTCACGCATGATAGCCTGGGCAAAATCGTACCAGCTGATAACCCCTTCGTTACTATAGTGGTATATCTCCACACCCGAGGTTAATTTTTCGTTTGCCAGAATATCAAGAATGGCCTTTGCCAGATCACCTGCATAGGTAGGTGTTCCAATCTGGTCTGTTACAACACCCAGCGAGTCTTTTTCTTTTCCGAGGCGGAGCATGGTTTTTACAAAGTTGTTTCCAAAAGAGGAGTAGAGCCATGCTGTCCTTATAATAAGGGCGTTTTCTGCGAATTTTTCTACTGCCTCTTCGCCCTGGCGTTTGGTAACTCCGTAAACAGAATTGGGAGAGGGAGGATCTGTTTCCACATAAGGCCGGTAGTTTGTCCCATCAAAAACATAATCGGTTGAAACATGCACCAGAAAAGTGTTCTGTGCGGTACAGGCTTTAGCCAGATATTCTACAGCGGTAACGTTGATTAGCCTGGCCAGATCACGATCGTCTTCGGCTTTGTCAACGGCAGTATAAGCTGCGCAATTAATACAGACATCAAAAGAAGTGTTGTGCAAAAAATTATTGATTGCTTTCTCATCGGTAAGATCCAACTCACCTACATCGGTGTAGGTAAAAGCAAACTCAGGATAATTTTTTTCCAACCGTCTGATTTCAGAACCCAGTTGCCCGTTGCTTCCCGTAATAAGAACTTTTTTCATATCTAAATATCCTTGTCTTCCCTGATGAGTTTCTCGAAATAGTCGATGGTTTTTACCAGTCCTTGTTCGAGTGGAATTTTCGGCTCCCAATTTAGTTTTTCTTTTGCCAGGGAAATATCCGGTTTGCGCTGCATGGGGTCGTCGGAAGGCAGTGGTTGGTATATGATTTTTGATTTGCTGCCGGTCATGTCTATCACTTTTTCAGCTAATTCCAGGATCGTAAATTCATCCGGGTTTCCCGTGTTTACAGGTCCAATAAAATCATCACCTGTGGCCATCATTTTCAACATTCCTTCTACAAGGTCGTCCACATACTGAAAGCTGCGTGTTTGCAATCCGTCACCGTAAATGGTGATATCCTGGCCGCGGAGTGCCTGCATGATAAAATTGGAAACTACCCTGCCATCGTGCGGATGCATGTTGGGGCCGTAGGTGTTAAAAATACGGATAATTTTGATTTTTACATTATTCTGATGGTGATAGTTCATAAAGAGTGTTTCGGAGACCCTTTTCCCTTCGTCGTAACAGGAACGCAACCCGATGGGGTTTACATGGCCCCAGTAACCTTCTGTTTGGGGATGAACCTGCGGGTCACCGTAAACTTCGCTGGTGGAAGCTTGCAGGATTTTGGCACGAACTCTTTTGGCCAGTCCCAGCATGTTGATGGCACCCATCACGGATGTTTTTACCGTTTTAATGGGATTGTACTGGTAATGGATGGGAGAGGCTGGGCAGGCAAGATTGTAAATCTGGTCGACTTCCACAAAATAGGGGCTGGTTACATCATGGCGTACTACTTCAAAATAAGGATTGTCCATTAAAGAGACAATATTTCTTTTTTGCCCCGTGAAATAGTTGTCAAGAGAAATGACTTCGTTTCCCTCATCCAAAAGTCGTTTGCAAAGATGCGAGCCGATAAAACCCGCGCCTCCGGTTACAAGAATTCGTTTCATAATAATATGTTTAAAAAAATTCCCGGATAGCTTTCGCCCGGGAATTTATGGTTTAAAATTTATTTTCTTTTGGCGTTTCGTCCAATGCCAAAATAGTCAAAGCCAAAGGCTGTCATGTCTTCGGGGTTGTAAATGTTACGTCCGTCAAAAACGACTTTTCCTTTGAGCAGTTTGTCTATTATTTTCAGACTTGGAAACTTGAACTCGGGCCATTCTGTAACAACAAACAAGCCGTCGGCATCAATAAGCGTTTCGTATTGATCATCAATTAATTGTATGGCATCTCCCATAATGCGCCTGGTCTCTTTTATGGCTACCGGATCGTAGGCCTTCACTTTGGCACCGGCAGCCAATAGTTTTTTGATGATAACCAGCGATGGTGCTTCACGCATATCGTCGGTTTGCGGTTTGAAAGCCAATCCCCATATAGCAAAAGTCTTTCCTTTTAAATTGCCGTCAAAATAATTCATGGCTTTCCCAAAAAGGACAGACTTCTGTCGTTCGTTAACATTTTCTACCGCTTTCAGTACTTCCATGTCGTAACCGTTTTTGTCCGCTGTCATGATGAGCGCTTTCACATCTTTTGGGAAGCAGGAACCGCCATACCCCGTACCGGGATAGATGAAATAGGGGCCAATCCGCCGGTCAGAACCAATCCCCTTTCTTACGGAGTTCACATCGGCACCCACAATTTCACACAGGTTGGCAATGTCGTTCATAAAGCTTATCTTGGTTGCCAGCATGGAGTTGGCGGCGTATTTGGTCATTTCGGCAGAAACAATATCCATAAAAATAACCGGGTGGCCATTCATGGTAAAAGGCTTGTAAAGTTTTTCCATGATGTTTTTCGCTTTGTCTGAATCAAGACCTACGACAATACGGTCGGGCTTCAGAAAATCATCCACAGCGGCACCTTCTTTGAGGAACTCAGGGTTGGAAGCCACATCAAAGGGAATGTTTACGCCCCTTTTGTCAAGCTCTTCCTGAATGGCGGTTCGTACTTTTTCGGCTGTTCCCACGGGTACCGTACTTTTGGTAACCATCAACAGGTAGTCCTTCATATTCTGGCCTACCTCATGTGCCACGCCCAAAACATATTTCAAATCGGCACTACCATCTTCATCCGGGGGCGTACCCACAGCTCCAAAGACAACATCTACACCATCGAGGTTTTTTGAAAGCTCTGTGCTGAAATTCAGGCGCTCTTTTTCATGGTTTCTTTTTACCATCTCTTCCAGGCCGGGTTCGTAAATGGGTAAAATACCCTTTTTTAGGTTTTCAATTTTTTGTTGATCAATATCAACACAGGTGACGTCAATGCCAACCTCTGCAAAACAGGAACCGGTCACTAGTCCAACATATCCGGTACCTACCATCGTTATTTTCATACGTTTAAATTTAGAGTTTAGATAATTCTCAAAGATAAAAATTTTTTACAGTAGTTTGTAACTACTGTATATTATACATAAAACTTATCCCAAGTGATTGTTTCCATTGCAGTTTACTTTTTTCGGAAACAATGGTGTTGACACCTTCCACATTTTTATAAACCGGGAACCTGGCATTGGGATCATACTTTAACTGGACAAGAAGTACGGTGGAGAAAAATTTATTGATTTTAAAAGAGACTTCGTTATTCCAGTCCATGTCAATTTGCCATCGCTTGTCAGGTTCTTGTTCGAGATAGTTGTTGTAGAGGTTGATACGGGTTTTGAAAAGGACGTTTTTCATGATATTGGCCTGATAACTACTCAGAATGTTAATTCCCAGTTGTCCGGCCATGTTTTCACCTGGTACCAGAATGTTTCCAAGAGAATCACAAACTGCCTTTTTAACACCGTAGTCTCCTTGATTAGCAAGATACTGGTTGAGTACAAAAGTTAATTTTCCTGCCAGCGGGCTCATGAAAAGTTCAAAATTCTTTTTCGCTTTGTATCGAAACCCTATTGAGATAGTGAGATACCCGGGCGCCATAAAGTCTGAAATTTCGTGTTTAAAATCAGGATTTTTATAGCCTTTGGTGAACTGTGTTTTGAAAGAGATTATACTGGTAAAATACCATTTTTTGGATGCCTGGCTTGACAGGGCAAACAAAAGGTCAATTTTGTCATCGGTTTTTTGAATCCTTTTGTGTAAATATCCAACCATGCCATAAGCAATATGCGCTGTATGGTCAAAGGAAAATTTTGCTTTTTTATATTCCAGATTGTAATTTACCGATGCTCGTCCGGAAAGAGAGCTTTCGCCACCCGATGCCCAGTTCTTAAAGCTAATCTGGTTGAGCATGATGGCATATTGTCCTTTGTAAGACCATGGCTTAGTGGTATCTGCTTTTTTTTCGGAAATGGAATCGTTTGGCGTGCCGGCAAATAATCCCACGGAAACAAACAAAAACAACAAGAGCAAAACGCGAAATTTCATCTTCGTTTTCCAGTTTTAAGATTCATACAGAATACCTATTTCGTATTTAAGATATTTTGAATCTTTCTATTTCAACCATTTATCTAACCAATTAAAGAATGTACGTTGCCATAAAATACCGTTTTGCGGTTTCAGTACCCAATGACTTTCATCCGGAAAATAGAGAAATTCTGCCGGCACATGTCGCAAAATGGCGGCATCAAATGCCTGCATACCTTCGGTTACAGGGATACGATAATCCAGCTGGGAATGGATTACCAGGATCGGTGTGTTCCAGTTTTGTACAAAATTGCTTGGTGAGGCTGTGGCATAAGTATGTTGCGCTACTTTGTTGGATTTATCCCAGAAAGGACCACCCAAATCCCAGTTGACGAACCACATCTCATCTGTTTCGAGATACATCGATTTCAGGTTGAACATGCCATCGTGGGCAATAAATGCTTTGAACCGGTGGTTGAGGTTATGACCGGCAATCCAGTAAATGGAAAATCCGCCGAAAGAAGCTCCCACGGCACCCAGTCTGTTGGCATCAATGTACGGCTCTTTTTTAAGGGAATCAATAGCACTGAAATAGTCCCGCATGGGTTGTCCGCCATAGTCGCCGCTTATTTCTTCATTCCATTTGGTTCCAAAACCCGGAAGTCCGCGCCGGTTAGGGGCCACAATAATGTATCCGTTGGCAGCCATCATTTGGAAATTCCACCGGTACGACCAAAACTGGCTGACCGTACTTTGTGGTCCTCCCTGGCAGTAAAGCAGGGCCGGATATTTTTTGTTTGGATTGAAATGTGGCGGGTAAATTACCCAGGTAAGTTCCTTTTTGCCATCGGTGGTTTTTACCCAGAATTTCTTAATTTTCCCCATGGTAAGCTGGCTGAGCAGGTTCTTGTTGGTGAAAGTAACCTGCTGCGGTACGCCGGTTTTGGCATTTACTGCATAAATTTCCACAGGTTTCGACATGCTCATACGGGTGGCGTACAGTGTATTGCCATCCGGAATAACTCCTGTATAATCGTGAATACCTTCGGTAACTTTAGTGATCTTATCTGCTTTCACGTTTAATCGGTAAATATCATCTCTGGCATGCCAGTCGCTGATAAAATAAACATATTTGCCATTAGCACTCCACTCCAGACCGTGGGCGTTCTGGTCAAAATTTTTGGTGTAGTCCGTTTTTTTACCTGTTTCCAGGTTCATAATGAAAAGCCGGTTTTTGTCTGACTCATAGCCATTACGCTTCATGCTTTCCCAGGCCATAAATTTACCATCAGGAGAAAATACAGGTGCCACATCGTAACCCATCATCCCTTTGGTCATATCTGTGGTGGTTTTTTTTGCCACATTGTAAAAATAAATATCTGAATTGGTAGAGAGGGTAGAAGCCAGGCCCTTCAATTTTTTACAGGTGTAAGCTATGATTTTGGAATCGGGTGTCCAGTTGATCTGTTCCATTCCGCCAAAGGGTTGCAGGGGACACTGATACTGTTCACCTTTCATAATATCAGCGATATTTTTCAATGAATGGCCGTTATAATCTGCGACAAAAACATGGCTGTAACTGTCAACCCATTTATCCCAGTGTCTGTACATCAAATCGGTATAGATACGTCCTGTAGTTTTGGGCAGGTCGGGATAGATTTCATTTGGGGTTTTATTTAACTTTACCTCCGCGGTGAAAAGAAGTTTTTTCCCATCAGGCGCGTATTTAAAACCCGTAATACCGCCTTTGAAATGTGAAATCTGAACCGGGTCACTGCCATCCGGGTTCATTTCCCAGATTTGCATGGAACCGCTTCTTGGCGAAAGAAACCCGATTTTTTTCCCATCAGGGCGCCAAATGGCATTATATTCGCTACCAGCAGTATGGGTAAGCTGTTTCAGGTTTTTACCATCTGTGTCAATACGGTAAAGCTCACTGTTTCCTTTGTTTTGTACTTTGCTGTAATAAGTTACGCCGTAAACCAGGGTTTTGCCGTCAGGCGAAAGCTGTGGGTTACTGAGGCGCCCAAACGACCAAAGGACTTCCGGTGTCATGATGTCGCTCTTCAGTTTTAGTTGTGGCTTTTCAATAAGCTTGGCTTTTGCTTGATTTTTTACGGGTTCGGTTTGCTGACAAGCGGTAAGGCTTAATGTAGCAACCAGCAGGAAAAGAAAATATTTTTTCATGGTTAAGGATTTGAATTTAGATAAGCAAAAGTAATGAATTTCTGTTCTGACTTCTTTAATGTACAGATTTAGATTACAAAGATTCTTACATCCTGTCTGTCGTTTATCCCTGAGAAAATTGGCGAAAGTATGCGGGAAGCAATTTTATCGCCAGAACGACTTCAGTCGGGCCTTACCGCCACTACACCAGACTGCACAGGTTGAGCAATAAAAACAAACTTCATGTATAACTTCGTTTATTTACGAACCGGTGTTGTGGTGGATGGTGGGTCGGCGCCGGTGTGGGAATCTTGTGAATGAATGCATTATGTTTCTATAGGCTAAGGCCCTCACGCCTCTTCCGAAGGAATCCTTACGGGAGTAGCTTTGGGTGAGGCTCAGGGTTAAACGTTGGAGCAGGAAGATACCCCGCCGGGTTCGGAATGGCAATCCCGACCCTATTTAACAGATTGCAAATCCATAACTCTTTAATCTCCAGGTTGCAAACCTGGAAGAGCGAGAGGTTCTCCTCCATAGTAGAATAAAAATTTTGATGATGGTTTATTCCAGATAAATCAGCACCGGAACACCGGAAAGGTTGATTTGCAATTTTTTGTCTGTTACTTTGAACGGTATATCTTGCTGGCTGAGAATGGAAATGATTTTAGAAACTTTTCCCGGAACCAAAATTATTTCGCGCTTTTGCTGAAAATGCTGTGACCGGGTGGGCCGCCATGCCATGACAATGGATTTGCCCGAGTTATAATTTCTTAATAAATAAGCATATACATTTTTGTTTTCGCTGATGATTCTGACAAAATGATAGTTACCAATGGTTTGTTGCAGGAAAGCAAAGGTTTTAAAGGAAAGTTTTTTACGAAAACCGGTTTTGTATGAACCACAAAGCCCCGAACGGTTATGAAGATACGATTTATAAGCCTCGTTGGCAAAATAATACCAGTAAAACTGTCGTGCACCAAGCCGCCAGAGAATCATGGCCATACGGACACCATAAATGGCCTGTGTTTTCTCGGATACACATTCGCTGTGGGTACAACTTTCGCCACCACCTCCGCTGTCGAAACCGAACTCAGTTACATAAACGGGCTTGCCTGGCAGGTTTTTATCTCTGAAACGCAACAAATTGTTCATGGACCATACTTCGGAGCGTGGGTCTTCGGGGTTGACAGCTGTTCGTTTCCCGTTTTCCTGAAAAACGTAAGAATAGATGTGTGTGTTTAAGCCGTCCACATTTTTTGCGGAAGCATTTACATAATGTGCGATGTAATTGTTGTCGTCTTTTTCCGGATCGTAGGCCTGGACAGCGCAGGGAATTACCTGTACGTTTGAAACTGATTTTATGCCGGTAACCATTCCCGCCAGGATTTGCCGGTAGGTGACAGCGTTGTAATTCCATGGCTCGTTTCCGACCTCAATCATACTGACAAGGTGTTCTTTTTTACAGAAGTGCAAGGCATAAGCTTTTCCAAATGAAAAGGCTTCAGCGTAGGTATTTTTCCATAAGGTATCCGGAAAATTCTGTTGTTTAAAGGTTAAAGTAACATCAATGTGAAAACCATCCTTTTTCCATGTTCCGTATTCCCGGTCCCAGTTGAGCCATTTTTTAGCCGGCGTTCCACCGCCGGCGGCCATTTTTGTAAAATCAGGAATTTGTTGCGGACGGACCATATCCCAGTCCAGCGGTTCGTAATTCCTTAAGTTTTTGCTGACTGCAATAAACTTTTGTGGTCCTGTACCAGGTTTGAGCTGGTCGGAATAAACATTGTAACCCCAGCCCCAAAAAGTATTAAGTCCAAATGCCTGTGCAAAAGTATTTTGCGAAGGATGAGCTGCTGGTCGCCGACCGTAAGGCCCGTATTTGTTATATACGTTAAATTCCCACAGGGCCGCCTTTTGATAGTTACGCAAGGGCAGGGTGAAAACAACTTTCAGATAACGGGCTTGTACCGGATGTGCCAGCGGCTGATACAAAAACGGGATAGCTTTGGGATTTAAGTTGATGATATTTTGCCAATGCTGTTTGTCATTACTTGCTTGTACCTTTATGGAAGTTACTGATGTGCTGTTTAACTGGCGGCTGCTTATCCAACCAATGTTTCTGGGTTTCCCGTAATCAAAAAGAACAGTTTCCACAGGCAGGTTGTGTAGTGCTGCCAATTCGTAAAGCTGAAAAGATGTTTTGGAATCCAGCCGGATAGCCGAGATATTCTTTGTGGTTTTCAAAATAAGATTTCTAATCTGAAAGTTGTCAGATGGCGCATACTTAAACCGGATTATTTGATGGTTTTCTGTTTGTACCGTAAGATACAAAGTGTCTTTTACATCGGCTTTCAAACTCAGCAGCAGGAGGGAAGTGGCAGGTTGTAAACGAAGGGTCAGTTTTCCTGAATTGATTTCTTCATGGTCGTTGGTGTTGCCATCGAAGGCCTGATTGTTTGCTGGAAATTCGGGTTGCAGCGTATAGTGATGTGGATGCAGGAAGTAGTTTAAACCTGCTTGAGATATGTAGTTGTTCGGGAGCGGATTAGCAGATTGCCAAAAAGTATGCGGATTGTTATCGGTGATGTATTGCGGATTTTGTCCTGAGCTAACAGTAACCTGTGCTGCATAAGGATATATTATTCCTGCATTGGGTTTCCATTGTTGTGCATTTAGTGAAACAGCAAAAACCATGGAAATAATTACCAGAAGAAACCGGTTGACCATATAAACGCTTTTTTGATCCGTAAAAATAACAAAACAAGTTGATCAAATATCTTTAGAATTTATATCGGTATTTTTAGTGTTCATTTAATATGAAACTACCCTTAAAAATAAAAAGCGGCTTTGGATATTCCAAAGCCGCTTTTTATTGAATTTATCCTGCATACCGGATTTTATTTTTGAAATTTTTTCATGTACTTTTTCAACATGTCCTTATGAACCATGAAATCCATCATCTTCAGTTTTACATAGGGAGTACTGAAAAAATAATAGCCAAATTCAGGACTTTTAGGATTGACGTCCCGCGATCCGGAGCTCGAATCTTTAATTAAATACCACATTTGACCGTTTTTATCTTTCATATATCCAATCATGTGCATGCCATGATCATCGGTCGTAGTATGGTTTGAGAATCTGAACTGACGGGAATTGTCGTTGATATAAGCTGCGGGAATATCATAATCCGGAATCAAAGCTGTATTGGTTGTATGGGAGAATCCGGGCTCGGAAACATCCCCGCCAATAGCCATTGTATAACCGCTTTCAATGGCATGGTTCATAATTTTCATATATACATTCAGTGGTACGTTATAGTAGGCTTTGCTGTGCCACCAGTTGTCGGGAACCTGATATTCAACCTGTTTCCAGAAAGGTTGCTGCTCATAAGAAAGCACGTCCACATAATCGTTCATGTTGAGCTTCAGATAATCTTTCAAAAAAGACTTGGGTGTATATTGTTTTCCATCATAAGTAAATGATGTGGGTGGGGCAGTCATGTAATGGTTCAGAATAGACTTTATTGTCGCCACAACTTCTTTTTCATTCCAGGCGTTGGTTTTCTTCACATTCTGAAGATATGTCTTCATCTCTTTCATCATTAGGTCATGAGAATAAAATTTCTCGCCGGGCAACATGCCATTGTAAACAGAACGGGGAACAATGCCATATTTTTTATAATCGCGGGTAACAGCATTTGCTTCTGACCCTTCGCTGAACCGCGAGGTGCCTCTGCTCGCTACAAAACCTTTGGCTTTTTCAACATATTCCCAGTAAACGGTGTACATTTCCGATAACTTAACATCTTTTTTGTAAAGACGGTGTTCTTCCGATTCCATGAAGGAGGTGGTCGAAAAGCACCAGCATGTTCCTGTATTTCCCTGAGAGATAGTGGGCGTATGCCAGTATGTATGGTCTTTGTAATCAGCAATTTTGTTGGGCAGATCCATCCCCGACTGGTCCATCAGAAATTGTTTTTTCACCACTTTCGGATGTTCTTTTTGCTGAAAGGCATGCACGTCTTTCATGATGACATTCTGGTAGTAACCTGGCTTATAGGGTTTGAACATGGCTTTGTCCTTGCTTTGTGCAAAAACAGTCATGGCAGGCATAAGGGCCAATGCCATAAGAATTGTAAATATTTTTTTCATGATTAATTTAATTAGATTTTACAGAAATCAAAAGTAAGCTTTTTCAATATCTCCACAAAATCGCTTTTTAATACAGATAGGTTTTAAATAATACTAATTATATTCCCGATTAGGGAAACTATTCCTGATACGGGAAAAATATTGCGTTTGTTTTTTCAGTAACACACGCCTTCGCTTTTTTATCATTCTGAGGGAAAACAGGTTATATATAATGTCCGTGATAAGACAAAACGAGCACAACTATTGCAAATAATTTAAAGGATAATTTTGTCCTAATAAAAAAACATTTACTTTTATACTTCTGAAACCTGACAAAAATAATGTGATATGAAAAGATTTAAGATACTCTGGCTGTTTCTTGTTGGTATGTTGGTGGTAACGGGCTGTAATAATCCCATACCAAATGGGAACAAAACTATTAAAAGCATGAATGATCTGGTGGTTAGCAATAATTTTAACTGGAAAACCACCAAGACAATAGCGGTAAACATAAAAACACCGGTGGATGAAAGCAACCAGCTGTTGCGGATTTATTCTGTTGATAACCAGAACCTGCTTTATACGGGATATGCCAATCCCGGTTCCGGTATGATTTCAGTCAAAGTGACTGTTCCTACAAGTTACAATATGGTTAAGCTGGTGTATGGTGCCGGTAACCGTTACAAACCTGTTTTAATAGGAATTGGGAATGATCTTTTTTATGATTATAACAACTTTAAAGATGTACGCGTTTCGAATACGTGCGATTTAAGTGGGTTCGTTACCTACTCCAAGGGAGGATGGAGTGCCAAGGCCCACGGTCACAATATTGGGGTTGTCCGGGATAAATATTTCAGTAAAATTTTTCCTCATGGCCTTGTAATAGGCGACCCAAAGCATAATACCATCACGCTTACAAGTTCGAAGGCAGTCAGGAAATTTCTTCCCGGAGGAGGAAAATCAATAGTTTTAAACAGAAGCTATCGCAATCCCGTTAGTACAGAAAAAATAGGTGGAAACTGGAGCGCACAAATTACCGCTGCTATGTTGAATGTAGCGTTTGACAAAAATGGGGCTATCGGCAAAAATAAACTCAATTTGGGGGATTTGGTTTTCAAAGAGGGTGCTTTTGAGGATATGAGTATTAATGATTTTCTGAAATTGGCTAACAAAGCCATAGGTGGCGGTGGATTAGGTGGCTACACAATTGGACAGATAGCCAACGCGGCAGAGCTCATTAACTTGAATTTTGAGAAAGGGGAAAGCCTTGATTATTTTACCTGTCCGCCAACCGGTGGTACCAGTCAATGTGGCTGTAAAAATGGTTTGCGTTCTCTTACAATGAAATATAACGGGACAACCACGGCTCAAATTAAAGTAAAAGAACGAAACGGAAACCACACAATTTTTAATGAATCTGTTAGTCCGGGAAGTACATTTACATTTCACGGTTCGGGTTCTGATGATAAAATGGGTAACAATATTGACTTTTATGTTAATGGAACCAGAAATACACATATGCATACCAGTTGTTCTGTAAACCTCTATAAGGGAGACGTCTATGGCGATTTTACCATAATGGATGGTACCAGCAAAAATGGAATACATTTATGTGAACAGCCTGCAAATTCATGTGGTTGCGATAAGCAGATGTACGCACTAACCATGCGCTATAATGGGAGTAGTACATCACTGATTAGGGTGGTGGAAAAACGGCATCATGTTGTTATTTACGAGGGTATTGAGGCGCCTGGAAGTCAGTTTAGTTTTACCGGCTCGGCATGTGATGGCAGAATAAACAGTACTATCTATTTTTATGAAGATGGAACAAGAAATGCCACCATGAGCACAAAATGCAGTGATGATGTGAAAGTAGGAAATACTTACGGTGATTTTACAGTTACAGCGGGTACGAGTAAAAATAATGTTCCGCTGTGTAAAGGAAATGTCACTCCTCCTCCTGGCGGATCGACTTCTACTTACACCGGAACACTGGCTTTTGAAGACTTATGGCCCTACAAAGGAGATTACGATTTCAACGATCTGGTTATTAACTACAACTTCAGTATAACAAAAAATAACCAGGAATATGTACAGAACATTACAGCCACTTTTGTAATTGATGCCTTTGGTGCTTCGTTTCACAATGGATTTGGCTTTCAATTACCCAACGTAAAACCAGATCAGATTATTAGTGTAACCGGCTCTGATTTGGCCTCTAACAGCATTTTCACACTGGCTTCCAATGGTCTGGAGAAAGGCCAGTCGAAGGCTACTGTTATCGTTTATGATGATAGTTGGCGGCTAATGCCCTATCCCGGAAAGGGCATTGGTGTGAATACGGAAATGGATGTTCCCTATGTAAAGCCTGATACGATTGTAATGCAAATGGTTTTTTATAAAAACGGTGCTTTTGCTCCGGGTGGCCCGGTTAAATACAGCACCCTCGACATTGGAAATTTCAACCCGTTTTTGGTTGTGAACCAGCAAAGAGGTGTTGAAATTCACCTTCCTAATCATGCGCCGACCGATTTGGCCAATAAGGCATTGCTGGGTACCGGTGATGATAACAGTAATCCGGCAACAGGCAGATATTACAAGACGAAAAAGAATCTTCCATGGGCTATCAATATTCCACAAGCTTTTGTGTGGCCTATTGAGAAACAGGATATTACAGGGGCATATAATTACTTCGGCGAATGGGCTGAAAGCAATGGTGTAATTTTCCCTGACTGGTACAAAGACAAACCCGGATACCGGAATTCAGATTTACTTTATACTAAACATTAAATAGATGTTAATGTCGGCATAGAACAAAGCCCTGTTTTTTCATTGGGCTTTGTTCTTTCTTTTTAGCCACGTTAATTGTATTTTAAAATCTTTCCATAAAAGTTTTTTCCACTATGGGAGAGACGGATTAAATATATTCCGGGTTTCAAGTGCAATAAGAAAGGGTTACGAAACACGACTTTAGTGCCGTTAACCTGTATCTTCTTTTTAAACAACACTTTCCCGTCCGGTGATAAAAGGGTTAGCTGAATATTTCCTGAAATTTTTCCGGGAATATCTATGGTAAAGCTATCATAGAACGGATTAGGATAGAAGGTTAAAATATTTTGCTTTGCTTTTGGGTTGAAAAAGCCAAGAGTTCGGGACAAATAAGCGTCTGCTTTGGCGAAATCCGGAATTCCCCATCCCATATCATTATTCGGATTTCCTGACAGAGAAGCGGTATTTTTCAAAGCTGCCATAATCTGCATATTGGTGGCCGATGGGTGTGCTTCCCACAGGCAGGCACACATCCCAGCCATAACAGGAGACGAAAATGAGGTGCCGCTTCCCCGTGTAACAGAATCCGTGGAATTGGCAACGGCGTCTCCCTGTCCCATAGCCATGAGTGTGGGTTTTATACGACCATCGTAAGTAGGGCCAATGGAGCTGAAATAAGCTCTGGTACCCGTAGCCGTTACAGCGCCAACTGTCAAAACACTGTCACCGTCAGCGGGAGCCCCAATCCAGGGAAAAGTCTGGCTGTCGCCGCTGTTACCTGCGCTGTTAACGACTAAAATCCCCTTGGAAGCCGCTATTTCAGCACCACGCGTTGAAATACATGTTTTTCCGTTCATATCTGAATAGGGATGGGAAAATGTAGTATCATCAAAAGCAATGTAGCCCAATGAGCTGTTAATCACATCGGCTCCCACACTGTCGGCAAATTCTGCTGCCGATACCCAGTTGTATTCTTCTATTACGTTTTCTGAACCGGCATCTTCCGAACGCAGCAGCCAGTATGATGCCTTGGGAGCCGTACCAATCATTGTACCCGGTACATCTGCCGCCATACACGAAAGCACCATACGCCCGTGATAATGTTGAAGATACACGTTGCCCCCCGGATTTACAAAGTCGCGTGTTCCTAAAATACGATGGTCCTTTCGTAAGCTGTCGAACAAAGGCTGTGTAGGAACAGAGCTGTATCCCGCATCTAAAACTGCAATCTGCATTCCCTGCCCCCGATAACCTTTATTGTGCATATAAATACCGTTCAGCTGTTTAATCTGCGTTAGTGCAGCTCCATATTGCGCCTCCAGAGTATTACCCGACTTGAAAACCGGGACTGTTACCGGCAAGGCTGACTCTCTTTTATATTTGTTCCTAAACTGCTTTTCTTTACTAAATTTCAAGGTTTTTTTCACAAAAGAAAAATGTTTAATACTGTCAATCAGTGCGGTATCTGTGGTATAAACGGTTACGCCATTGAGCCAGCGGCTGGTATTTAAAATTCTTACGCCTGTTTTGGCAACCGAATCAACATATCGGGGGTTCACCGGAAGGTCATTTTCCTTTATAGAAATATGAAACCTTGCCCTTCTTGCCAATGCCCTTGCCGATAAATACTTTTCAGGATGATTAAGAGAATAAGGTGAATTTTTTTTATCTGTAAACTGGATGTAATATTTATCCGGAGCAATTTGGGAAAAAAGCCGGACACTGAACAACACCAGCAAAATAACGAATAAGTATTTTTTCATGACCAATAAATTATCAAAACAGAATTTATAACACCATTGTTTAGGTCTTGTGACAAAATTACCTGGCGGTTTTGGTTTGTCCTTATTTTATTACAACCCTTTAACTGATTCAGGTGATATTTTTTTTTACTGAGTAGTACTGACTATTTTTTCCAAATATTATTGTTTTTGTAAACATCGGGGACAGAGGCTGATCCCAATACGACCTTTTGAATTTTCTTGTTCTTATTTGCCTGAATTTGAATATTTTCCTGTCCTTTGCTCCAAACAGATGTCGATTTATTAAAGCTGTCTTTGGTGCCATCGGAATAGGTACATGTCACATTTACGGGCATAGGCAGCCCGCCCGGGTTTCCAATGATTATTTTATTTCCGTTGGTAATCTTTACAATACTTTGGTCGGCATAGCCGGGGCCAAAAAACCAGGGCTTGAAAAACCACATCAGGTTTTGTCCGGTAGTATTTTCAAAGGAGTAGAAGAAATCAAACGGCAGGGGATGTTTTCCATGCCAACGATTCATGTACGTATGAAGGGCATTTTTAAATTTGATATCTCCAAGGGCATTTCGTAGAAACTTATAAGCCAGCGAAGACCGTGTATAAGCCTGAACCCGGTAATACGAAAAATTACAAATCAGGTTAGAAGGAACCATAAGCGGCATTTCCATCTGTCGGCCGCTGGTGTGGCTAAAGCGTTGCGCTGTGCGTTGAAAATAAGGGTATTCCGGTGCCATTTGGGCGCTGAAAGTACCGGTAAAATAGGCGGCCCATCCTTCATCCATCCAGGCGTACTTTTGTTCGTTTGTTCCCATGAAAAAAGGGAAATAGGAATGAGAAATTTCGTGAAACACCAGTCCGGCAGTAGAAATAGTATCTTTCGGATCACCATCGTTGGCCATCATAGGGGTTTCCATTCCGCCATTGCGTGTCCCGTTACTAAAAGAGGTCATGTGTTCAAAAGGATAGGCGTATCCTGGCCATTCATAAGACATGAACTCCACACTTTTACGCGCATAGTAAGCTGCCCGCTGAAAGGTTTTGGATGAATCAGGATAAATGGCATCCACCCTGACACGGCGTCCGGAAACAGAATCTGCCAATACAGAGGACGCGTCCCAGTTGTACCGCAGCGCAGCAGCAAAAGAGAAATCTGTCACATATTTAGCAGTAAAATGCCAGATGTTAGGCCCTTTATTATTCAATACTTTGTTTTTATCCCAGTCTTTTTGGGTTATGACGGGTATGATTTTATCAGATTTTTGTACTTCAAAGTAGCGCTTCAAAACAGGTTTTGCATAAATTTCTTTTGCATTGACCAAATGTCCGGTTGCCCAAACAGCATAACCCTGCGGGGTGGTGATATGCACATCATAGTCGTTAAAGTCATTGTAAAATTCTGTAATACCGTTAAAATCAATCTTATCCCATCCGCTGATGTCATCATACACGCTTATTTGCGGATACCAGTAAGCGATAAAAAACCGCCCTTTACCATAATTTCCCATGCGGTTACGGATAGTTTTGGGGATACTAAATTTCCATCCGGCTGTCAGTACCAGAGAATCACCAGGTGCCAAAACATGTGGCAAACGAATATAACGGTTTGTCCCATAAAAGTAGCCATATTGCCCGGAAGGCATTTTTACTGCCTGGCCATTGACTTTTATATAATCCATTTGTACACCATTGGTCAGGTCAGCTGAGCCTATACTCCAGGCACGGGCACCACCTTTTTTATAAATATCCTGATAAAGCCTGATCACCAATATTTTTAGTGTGTCGGGACTATTATTGAAATAAGTTACTATCTCTGTGCCTTTTAGCTGGCTTTTTGCAGCCAGCAGCTCGGCATTAATTTGATAATGCGCATGGTTTTCCCAATAATTTGGGCCGGGGGTACCTTTTTTGGAACGTGTTCCGGCAGCGTATGCTTTTTGTACTTCAATGGGAATTAGACGGTTAGATTGTGCATATATATCGGGAAATGCAAATGCCAGTAACAAAGTTGTGACTAAAATAGAGATTTTATTCATGAGTATCCGGATATTGGTTTACGTCAGTAAAATTATAAATATTATTTGGTTAAAGCTTCGGAATAAAAGCCCAAAGCCATTCTTTTACAAGCCTTATTGAAACGCTATTCCAAATTTCAGAAAAGGTTAGATTCCGGGACAGGTATCTTTGTTGGTAAAATAAGCCAGTTTTTCTAATTTACTAATCATATCGTAATGTTCCACGTAAATTTCTTTGGGTACTTTTAAGCGTGAAGAGGTAAAATTCAGGATTCCCTTTACGCCGGCATCAACAATAATTTTGGAAACATCATTTACAAAAGAGTGCGGTACTGCCAATACACACAGCTCAATATTTTCCTGACGTATAATCTCTTTCATGCGGGAAATGTTGTAACATTTTACATCGGGAAATTGTAAACCCGGCTCCTGTCCAATCCTGAATGTGGCAGCAACCTGAAGTTTGGTGTTCTGGTGGTTGAAAAAATCTGCCACAGCTCTTCCCAAATCTCCTACACCTACAAAGGCAACTTTCTGAACGTGCACACAATCAATGGCTTTGCCAATACTCTTTATGAGCTTTGATATTTCATAGCCTTTATGAATGTCACCGGAAAAGCCAATAAGCATTAAGTCACGTCGCACATGGGCGGGGTTTATCCTCAGCAGATGTGCCAGCTGATGTGAGTGGATATGTGTTTTTTCTTCATTTTCCAGATTGAAAAGTATACGGCGGTAATTGCTCAACCGTTCAACTGTATTTCCAGGTAAATTATTTATCATTTGGGTGTATATTCGTTTTCCTGTTTTATCTAATATTTTTATTTTTCTCTTCTCATTGAAACCTGCCAATAATCAAGTATTTCCAACATGGGAATTACTTGAATGAACAAAAATAGCATTTATAGTGAATGTCTGATGACTTCAAATAGATATTTTTTTCAGGATGAGCAATTCATCAATATAATTTGCTTTCAATCAATATTTTTCCTATATTGCAGCTAAAATTAACTAAAAAAGCTCATCCATGGAAAAATACATTTCGTTATCTGTAAAGTGTCCTTTTTGCGGTAAGTCGCTCATGGACAAAGAGGAACTCCTTCACGGAGAGCCTTCTATCAAACTTAACATTCAGACGCAAAATAGCCGGGGAACCATTCGTTTATGCTCTATCTACGAATGCTACGACTACCAAACCGAAGTACCGCTCATCGAAAAAGAGGTGGTCGATTTTACCTGTCCGCATTGCAACAAAGAGCTGAATACCAAAGAAGAATGTCAGGTATGTGGTGCACCCATGGTTTCGCTGCTGCTGAAGACAGGAGGCAGGGTAGGCCTGTGTTCACGGACAGGATGTGCCAACCACTATGTGGCTTTTGAAGACCTGGCTACCGAGCTGCAAAAGTTCTACGAAGCATTTGGAAGTTAGCAAATGCGGGGCAGCTGCTGTCCCGAAAGCATATCAACCATTCGTTTGCCGCCAACGGAAGTCTCCAGCCAGGCTTTGCCCGAATGCTCAGCGGTGATTTCACCAATCATCGCTGCCTTTTTTCCCAGGGGATGCTTTTTTATTTTTCTGATGACCTCTTCTGCATCTTCCTCCGCAACCACCATAATTACTTTTCCTTCGTTGGCCACATAAAGCGGGTCAAACCCCAACAGTTCACACATTCCCCTGACCGAATCTTCAATAACGAGTGTCTGCTCATCAATTCTGATACCGAAATCTTTCTTTTGCACTAACTCTGACAAGACCGTTCCTATACCGCCTCGTGTGGCATCGCGCATGAAGCGGATGTTCGGGGAAACTTCCAAAGCAGAAGCAATCAGCCCGTTCAGACAGGCACAATCCGACAAAACAGGTGTTGAGATATTCAACTCGTTTCTGGCCGCCATAATGGCCATCCCATGTTCTGCTATGCCGCCATTGAGAATAATTTTGTCGCCTGGTTTTATCTTCTTTCCGGAACTGATATTGAGGTACTTATCTTTCAGCTCACCCACGCCGCTGGTATTGATAAAGATTTTGTCGCATTTGCCTTTTTCTACTACTTTGGTGTCGCCTGTGGCAATTACTACGCCTGCTTTGCGGGCTTCATCCGCCATGCTTTCCACTATCTTTTCCAAATCATCCAGCGCGAAACCTTCTTCCAGAATAAATCCCACGCTCAGATAGCGGGGAACAGCACCGGAAACAGCGAGATCGTTTACCGTCCCGGCGATGGCCAGATTTCCAATATTGCCCCCTGGAAAGAATACCGGGTTTACCACAAATGAATCGGTGGTAAATGCCAGGTTCCGGCCTGACACTTTCAACAGTGCCGAATCGCCCTGTTCGTCAAGTATGGGATTCTTAAAATAGCGGACAAACAATTTCTCAATCAGTTCATGCGTCATAATTCCCCCACTACCATGCCCCATTAATATTTTATCATCTTTCATTCTGTATATAATTTTGTAACTACCTGTTACATAATGCATTATTTTTTATCAACGAATTACACCAATTGTACGAATTTCGGTTTTTTATGAACGATTATACAAATAATAAGCCTGGCAGGCCCCTTCGCTGGATACCATGCAACTCCCTACCGGGTCGCGTGGCGTGCAGGCTTTGGCAAACAGGCTGCAATCTTTGGGTTTTTTGATTCCTTTCAAAATTTCACCGCAAATACAGCCTTTGGGTTCCAGCAAAGGTACCATTCCTTCGAAGCTGATATTTTTCTCCGCATCGTGGGCAGCGTATTTCGGGCGTATTTTTAATCCGCTTTTTTTCAAAATTCCCAAACCGCGCCACCAGTCATCGTCCGGCATAAAGACCTCTTCCATCATCTGCTGTGCTTTAACATTTCCCTCCGGTTTCACAACACGCTTGTATTGAATCTCCACCTGCGGCTTTCCGCTTTCTATTTGTCTGACAAGCATCAAAACTGTCTGCATGAGATCGACCGGCTCAAACCCGCTGATGACCACACCAAGACCATATTTTGCCGGAATATCCTCATAAATACCCTTTCCGGTGATTGTACTCACATGGCCGGGGCCAATATATCCATTGATTTTTACCCCTTCATCAATCAGTGCAGCCA
>WFNG01000005.1 GCA_015488735.1 Bacteroidales bacterium
AACTGGTACACAAACAAACTTTTGGAGTCATAACCACCCATTACACCAGCCTGAAACTTACAGCCGAGCGTCTTGATGGTACCATCAACGGGGCTATGTTGTTCGATGTGAATGAGCTGAAACCGCTGTACCAGCTGAAAATAGGTAAGCCGGGCAGCTCTTTTGCTTTTGAGATTGCCCGGAAGATTGGTTTTCCACAGGATGTATTGAACCGTGCCAAAAAGAAAAGCGGCGGAAAACATTTACGGTTCGACACACAACTGCAACAATTGGAGGCAGACAAGCTCACTCTGGCACAGAAAGAAAAAGAAATTTCTGCTTCTGACGAGCAACTTTCCCGGCTGATGAAACAATACCAACATCTCTCAGCGCAACTTGAATCTGAGAAAAAACAGATTATCCGACTGGCCAAAGAAGAAGCACTGGAAATTGTGCAGCAGTCGAACCGTGAAATTGAAAATACCATTCGGCAAATCAAAGAAGCACAGGCTGACAAAGGGAAAACAAAACAGCTACGCCAGCAACTCAACGAATCGAAAGAAAAACTGGAAGAATCCCTGAAGTTACAACCGCACATTACGAAAAAAAAGAAACCGAAAAAGAAAAAATTAGTAGAAATTGTCCATGAAGATATGGAGACCTTTCCGGAAGGGCCGCTAAAACCCGGAGATTTTGTGGTGGTGAAAGGGCGTGGCATTGTGGGTGAATTGCTGTCGGTGGAAGGAAAAGAGAGTTTTGTGAATGTGAACAATATCCGCCTGAAACTGTCCACCGACAAGCTGCTGAAAACCAACAAAAAGCCGACAACAAGTTCCAGGAAAAGAAGCTATTCGGGTATCATGCAGGATATTAACCGGAAAGCATCGCAATTTGAGCTGACGCTGGACTTGCGTGGAAAACGTGCCGATGAAGCCATGGAGCTGCTTACCCGTTACATTGACGATGCCCTGCTGCTGAGCATAAAAGAGGTAAGCATCCTGCACGGGAAGGGTTATGGTATTTTGAGGGAAATCATCCGCAACTATCTGCAATCGGTGGAAGAGGTTGACCGTTTTGGTGATGCTCCCGTTGAGTTGGGCGGGGCAGGAATCACGAAAGTGGTGTTTCGCTGAGCGGGCTGAATAATTTTTTAGAGAAAATAAAGTGGTTTTGTTTCTTGCATTTTCTTTTTGTTGCAAAGACCACAAGCCATTTACTTATAACGATTTAAGTTTAGCGTATTTTACGCTATAATTTGCATTCTTCGCGTGAACTTAACTTTTCGGACCATTTAATTGTCATTGAATTATATATTTTTCGTCTTTGCAAACGAGAAACTAGTGTGGTAATCTATGGAAATTTAACAGATTGCTTCTTCGTACCTCATCGCATTGATGTTCAAAATTGCTGTTTACAATTTTCACATCTTGAAAAAATAATGAATATCAAACTATATAAATAGAATTATAGTATAAATAGCTGAGGATTAGTACTAACATCTTAAACTGCTTCTTTCAAAATGCGCTTATAAACGCGTTTAGAAACAATTATACTCACTTCATAAAGTGCCCACAGTGGTACAAAAACCAGCACCTGGCTAAACATATCGGGTGGCGTAATTATGGCTGAAACAATGAGCAGCACAACAATCATGTATTTACGGTTTTTTTTCAGAAAGTCAGGCGTGAGCACGCCTATCTTTGTTAAAAAATAGACGAGGATGGGCAGTTCAAAAACAATTCCCACGGCAAAAGTTACCGAAACCACCGAACTAATGTAGGAACTGAGTGAAATCTGGTTCATTACATCCTGGCTGACAGAGTAGTTTCCTAAAAAATTCACCATGAGAGGAACAATGGTGAAATAACTGAAAACAATACCGATAAGAAATAGTAATGTGCTGATTAAAAGCCCGCCTTTGGAGTATTTTTTTTCGTTTGTGTGCATAGCAGGCTGGACAAAACGCCATATTTCCCAAAGGACATATGGAAAAGCCAGAATGAATCCGGCTACTGCCGAAATATAGATATGTGTCAGAAACTGTGCTGACATTTTAAGACTGATAATTTTTAAATGCATTTCCGGGATACACAGTGAATTAATAGACAGCCAATGTCCGAACTTGCACAACATCCTGAAAGTAATAAAGTTGGAGCTGCTTGGCGCCAAAATAATTGTATCAAAAATGATGTGTCTGTTTAAAAAGGCAAGGCTTGCCAATACGATAATTACCAACATCGAGCGAAAAATATGCCCGCGCAGTTCTTCAAGATGTTCCCAAAAGGACATCACCTTTTCTTCTTCGGGTGCGTTATTTTTTGTGGTTTGCTCTTCCATGTGAAAATGAATGTCCAAAAGTAAAAAAACCTCACCAATGGCGAGGTTTTTTTATAAAAATATGTTTTCTCATATCAGGTAAACACAATCTGTGTTCCCAGACCATCGCACATAGCGTACAAATCGCCAACGGTAATAATGGCTTTCACGGTTTCGTGAAAGTCTTCTTTTTTGAGGTTAAACATATCGGCGGCAAGTTTACAGGCATAAATTTCCCCGCCACCGGCTTCTATGAGTTCAAGGAATTCGTCCACCGGAGGTATGTCCAGTTTGTCCATCCCTTTTTTCATCATTTTGGTTACACCTGCTTCCACTCCCGGCAATCCGCCGAGCAAAGTAGGGAAGGGAAGTCCGCCGGGCATACGCATGGCAGGATTCCCCACAGTAGCCGTGTGCAGCTTGTTCATGGTTTTTTTTGTGATGGCGTCGAGGCCGAAGAAGGTAAAAAACACCTTGGTTTCAATACCTTCCATTACCGCACCATTGGCCATGACGAGTGCAGCCATCACATCCTCCAGATTTCCCTTTGAGCAAATCATCAGGACTTTTTTCAAAGGATACTTTTTTTCGTTTTCCATAGGAATTAGATTTTTATGGTTACATGCAGGAAACCGGCTTTGCGACTCCTGCAATTTTGGTTGCTTTTTTCAAAGGAGCACCCGGAAACAGCTGATAAAATGTTTTGGCATCAACGACACCGGATTTCCCAATACCACGAATTGTCAACGTTTCACCGTTGGCAACTTTGTTTCGGATAAACTCCAAAACTTCAAAATGTTTTTCGGTAAGTTCAAGGCCTTCTTCTTTCGCGATGGCCGTGGCAATGTCTTTGTTCCATGCCGATGCATCTTTCAGGTAACCCTCTTCGGTTACTTCAATGTTTAATCCTGCTATTGCTTTTATTGTCATAATATTTCGTTTTAAAAATTAAAAAATTTGATTATTGTTTTTCTTTTTTTGCTTTCTTTTCTGATTCAACGGCGATATTTTTCAGGAAAGTGATCATAAATCCAAGGCCTTTACGTAATTCCGGCGAATTCATGGCACGTGCGGCTTTGAAGAGTGAGTATTCCGGAATGTTGTTCACATCAAGGCTCTTATAAACGACTACGCCGTTGTTGATGGCGCCGAGCATTTCGGGCTGGGTAAGGTTTTTAACCGTTTCGAGGATGGTAACGATATTATCAGCGAGCAACCGGACGTCTTCCGTTGAGAAATGGGTAACGATGTTGTCGATAATTTTTCCCGACTCTTTCACAAAATCAACATAACCTTTCGTTTCGAGTTCGTTCATGGTTTTAATTCCATCCAGGCCGAGCTGATGCAGTACCGGTGAAATATCGCGGATAAGATCGTATCCGCTCTCCAGCATGTCAAACAACTCATTGAGTGTTCCCACGTTCCTGACGATTTTCAGCATCAGCACTTTTACGGCTTCGCCATCTATTTCGACGCCGGCATTATCCAGTTCGGAAACCGCTGACCCGAACATGTCTTTTCCAACAATGTAAAGGTCGGATGACAGGTCGGAGAGGTTTGTCCGTACTTCACGCTGTATCTGAATTTCTTCCAGCACAAGGTCAAGTTTCCGGTTTATGGCATCTATTTGTTCCTGCATATTTTTTTCATTCATAGCTTTAAGTTTTAAATTAATGACAACAGATGCTTAAAGCTTTTTACCGGCCATTTGCATTTCTGAGTTGATAGGCATCTCTTTGCCTTTCAGTAAAATATGCCAGTAAATCCAACGGAAAAGCAACTTTCCGTAATGGTTGGTACGGGTTACTTTTAACAAACCGAAAGGCCCGACGCCCGGGAATGGGAATGATCCGGGAAGAGGTTCGGTATCGTAGTTGAAGTCGATGAGTGTGCCTTTGCCATAGCCGGTTTCGATGTAGCAGTTGGCATGACCGTCAAAACTGGCGGTATATGGCCGGCCTTCAATGGCACACATGAGGTTTTCTTCCAGAATTTCAGCGGCAAAGTGAGCCACGGAACCTGCTTTTGAAGTAGGCAGATTAGCGGCATCTCCAATGACAAAAATGTTTTTGTAATCGCGCGACTGGAGTGTGTGTTTGTCCGTCGGGACAAAGTTCATGTCGTCGCCCATTCCGCTGCGTTCAATAACCTGGCTTCCGAGGTTGGTAGGAATACTTACGAGGCAATCGAATTTCACTTCGCGGCCGCCAAAGTCAACGATTTTTTTCTCATCGTTGTCCACCTGTGCAACCGTAAAATCAGCAACAATGTTTATGTTTTTGGTTTTCAACAATTCACCCAGCATTTTTGTCGCTCTCGGTTTGGTAAACGCTCCGGGTAAAGGGGTAACGTAGGTAATGTTTATTTTGTCGCGCAGGCCGCGTTCGGTGAAAAATGCATCGGCAAAAAAGACAAATTCCAATGGCGCTACCGGGCATTTGTAAGGTAACTCGGCAATGTTAAGTACCAGATCGCCACCCTGCCAGGTTTTAAAGAAATCGGCTAAAGCTATGGCGCCTTCAATGGTGTAAAAATCAAAAATTTCTTTGTGCCAGAGTTTGTCTTTCAACCCCGGTGTTTCTTCAGGTGCTGTTTGTGTTCCGGTGGCAATTAGTAAAAAATCATAACTTAATGCTACGCCATCGGCAAGTAATACATGGTTTTTGTCCGGCTCAATTTTCTCAATTTTCTCATAAATTACTTTCACTCCAATGGGGAAAAAGTCGTTTTTAGGTTTTACAACATCTTCGCGTGTGTAAATTCCAAACGGAATGAAGAGGAAACCAGGCTGGTAATAATGTGTTTTAAACTGATCCACAATGGTAATATCCCAATCTTCGCGAGAAAGCTTTTTTCGCATTTTGTTTGCCATCATGGTTCCGGCAGTTCCGGCTCCCAATATTAATAAATTTTTCATATTATCATTTATTTATATGTGTTATATTTCTTGAATACAAATTTATATAGATATAATTAATTATCTGTATTTTTTGGTATGATATAAATCATGTATTTTTGTTGTTTAAATATTTTAGAATGAGAATAAAGAACGATATAAAAAACTGTAAAACATGTGTTTACAGGCAGATGCTGTTTGGAAATCTTAATGATTTTGAGTATAAACTTGTAAATGATGTGCGGACAGAGTCGCTTTATAAACGGGGTGAAGTGATAAAACGTGAAAACGAAAAGGTAGATTCTTTTTTGTATTTGCGCAAAGGTTTGGTAAAGCTCTACAAGACGGATAAGTGGGGGAAAGAACAGATCCTGAGTATTAACAAACCTGGAGATTTTGTAAATTTACTTACTATTTTTTCTAAGGCAAATTACAAATACGGTATTGAGGCTGTTGAAGATACACTCGTTTGTAATGTGGAACTGGAGGTTCTGGAACATATTATTTCGACTAACGGCGATTTTGCTATGCGCGTTTTAAACCGGATGAGTAATATCTCGGAAGAAATTATCGAAAACCGTTTTGAGCAGGGGCAAAAACAGTTAAAGGGAAGAGTTGCCACCATCTTGCTGTATTTTGCTGATGATATTTATCACAAAAATACTTTTAACCTTCCCATCACCCGTCGCGAAATTGGAGAACTTATTACCATGACAACGGAAAATACAATCCGTGCTTTTTCCGAGTTTAAGCGTGATGGCCTGATAAACATCCAAAACAGAACAATTTCCATACAGGATTACGAGCGCTTGAAAACAATTGCAAAATCGGGATAAACCATTCGTGAAGTTTTTTCTTTTGTTATCGGAATTATCGGATATTTGTATGGTAAAAGAAAAACAGAATATATGCAGTTTTCATTTTTCATGGCCCGGCGCTATCTGTTCTCGAAAAAGTCGCATAACCTGATTAATGTGATCTCTCTTGTTTCTATGGTTGGGCTTGGGGTTGGTACTGCTGCACTCATTGTGGTGCTTTCTGTTTTCAATGGATTTGAAAATGTTATTTCCTCACTATATCACACTTTTAACCCTGATTTTGCTATTACTGCAAAACAAGGGAAAACATTTCATTACACACAATTTCCCGTAGAAAAAGTTCAGCAGCTTCCTGGTGTGGCACAGGTTGTTCAAGTGGTTGAAGAGGATGCATTGTTCAAATACGGAGACAAACAATATATCGGTAAAATTATGGGGCTTTCGCCAAACTACATGAAAGTAAATATGTTGGATACCATGATGCAGTCCGGAACTTTTGAATTGCAGTCGGGTACCGGTAATTTTGCCGTGGTGGGTGCAGGGGTGGCATGGTACCTTGGCATTAATACGCGCGACACACGGCGACTGCTCACCGTGCTGGTTCCACGGCGGGGAAACGCCTCTTCTTTTAATTTTCAAAATGCTTTTGTGAGGGAAGTGATTCCACCGGTAGGAATTTTTTCGGTGCAGCAGGATTTTGACCAGAAATATGTGTTGGTACCTTTGCGTTTTGCCCGCGAACTGTTGAATTACAAAGATGAAGTTACCTCTTTAGAAGTTTTTTTGAAAAAAGGTGTTTCCGCGGAAGCAATACAGAAAAAAATGGAAAACATTGCCGGACCGGAATTTGTGATAAAAAACAGATTCGAGCAAAACGAAACACTGTTTAAAATTATGAAATCAGAAAAGATGGCGGTTTTTCTCATTCTGGTTTTTATTCTTATTTTGTCCTCTTTCAACATGATTGGTTCCGTGGCTATTCTGATTGTGGAAAAGATGAAAGACCTTGCCGTACTGAAAAGTATGGGTGCCGACATGCATACCCTGCGGCAGATATTCCTGCGTCAGGGAATACTCATTAGCCTGCTGAGTGCATTTTCGGGATTGCTCATTGGTTTTGTGATTTTGTGGTTACAACAGCGTTTTGGCCTGGTGCGACTGGGGTCGGGAAACGG
>WFNG01000006.1 GCA_015488735.1 Bacteroidales bacterium
GGCGCTCAATAGTTTTGTGCGGGATATTTTTGTAAAGTCTGTCTTCCATTTTGTTATTCATTTAACAGTGCAAATATATAAGCAATATTTGTTCGTCTGACGAATGTTAGCTATTTATTAACAAATATTTTGGCTAATTCCTATTTTAATGCGCGCCAGGGTTTCAGAAGCAGGTTATTATATGGATGTCCCGTTAGGGACAAAATATTTCTAGAAAAAAGCAAAACAAACGCTAAGTCCCGTTAGGGACGATATGTTATTGTATGTCCTCCAGTATGTAAAATCCATCGTAATCAATTTGAGCAGCAAATACAAATTGAATATATAATTGGGTATCGGTATTGGCCATCGATTAAATATCTCGTCCCTGACGGGACTGGTTAGACATGGGAAAATCTTATCCTATAAATATTTTGTCCCTACGGGACTTGATAGCCATTCAAAAGGATATTGTGTAAAAGCAACAAAATTTTCATCGGCATGGTAAAACATACAGAAGAAAACCGTTGATTTACTTTGTATTTTGTTTAAAATATTTACACCACTCCTTCAACCCGCATTCTTCACATTTTGGTTTACGTGCCAGGCAAACGTAGCGACCGTGCAGGATAAGCCAGTGATGTGCCAGCGGTATTATCTCATCAGGGATGTATTTTACCAATTGTTTTTCTGTTTCCAACGGTGTTTTTGCACCAATGGTGAGTCCCAGTCGTGCTGAAACCCTGAAAACATGCGTATCTACAGCCATGGTTGGTTTGTTATACACAACAGCAGCAATGACATTAGCTGTTTTTCGTCCCACGCCCGGCAGCTTTTGGAGTTCATCAATATCAGAAGGCACCTGTCCGTTAAAATCTGCCAAGAGCATTTTAGCCATCCCCGACAGATGCTTTGCTTTGTTATTCGGATAAGAACAGCTTTTGACAAAAGCGAAAATATCCGGCACCTCTGCCCGTGACAGGCTTTCCACATCCGGGTATTGCCGGAAAAACTCCTGTGTAATCACATTCACCCGTTTATCGGTACATTGTGCCGACAGAATAACAGCCACAAGTAATTGATAGGGATCTTGGTAATGCAGTTCGGTTTCGGCAAAGGGCTGATGAATTTTAAAATATTCAATAATCTTCTCGAAACGCTCTTTTCTTGTCATGGAATAATTTTTTACAAAAATGGAGAAAATCTTCCACACGACGGCTATACTCCTATTTTTTCACATGCTAACTTATCAACAGGCATTGGAATGAAAGTGCCTATCGGAATAAATTTTTATCTTTGTTAGGTCTTAAATTTAAAAACACTATGGCACACGAAATTGAGCTTAAATTTTTGGTGAAAGGAGATTTCAGGCCTTTCGTAACCAAAAAATCAGAGATTACTCAGGCATATCTAACCACCGACCTCAACAGAACCGTACGCATTCGTATCCGCGATAAAAAAGGGTATATAAATATTAAGGGTACGGCAAAAGTTTCGGGTATCATGCGTTTTGAGTGGGAACATGAAATACCGCTGGAAGATGCAAAAGAGCTTATGCAACTTCGGAAAACGGGTCTGGTGGAAAAAACACGCTACATTATACCTATAGAAAACGGGCTGGAATTTGAAGTAGATGAATTTCATGGAGACAACAAAGATTTGTTAATGGCTGAAATAGAACTTCCTGCAACAGACACTTCATTTGAAAAACCGGAATGGCTGGGCGAAGAAGTGACGGGAAATCATGCCTTTTACAGTGCAGAACTTTCACAAAACCCGTACTGCAATTGGAAAGACCTCAATCTTTAATCACATTACTGACAAAAAAGAAGAGCCCGAAAAAATCCTTAGGATTCTTTTCCGGGCTCTTTTTTTTACACAACACAAGGAGTTGTCAATTCATCAGGACACCTATGTTACCCGCATTTCTCGTTTTATAAACACGAAGAACTGCTGCATACGCCAAAAGGTTTTTAATCACTTCAGGCGATGGTTTGTACGCTTCTGCCTCTTTACTGTGCCGGGTCTTACTCTTAAATGGATCCTGAAACTTGTCTGAGGTAATAAATTGTTGCATACGCAATAAATTATAAATGAAAACCACTTACTTGTCAAGAAAGTAACGACAAACTCCGGTAAATATTTTATAACCCGGGAAAAAAACTGAAACGTTTGGAATCAGGGTAATTCAGCTTTTAGCGAGTGAGGACAATATTTTTTTCTTTAACAATCTTCCGCATATTGATTATAGCATAACGCATCCGTCCCAAAGCTGTGTTTATGCTCACTTCCGTCTGATCAGCAATATCTTTAAAACTCAATCCGGCATAACAACGCAAATAAAGCACCTCTTTTTGTTCGGGAGGCAGATACTCCATAAGTAATTTCACTTCTTTATGAATTTGCTCAGTCACCAAAGCGTCTTCAATGTTTGGATCTGTAACCCTGAGGCTATCCATAAGGCTGTATTTATCATTGGAAACATCCGCGTAATTCCGTTTCTTTTGCTTTCTGAAATGATCGATTACCAGATTATGAGCAATACGCATAACCCACTGGACAAACTTACCCTCATCATTATAGCTTCCTGATTTAAGGGTATTTATAACTTTTACGAAAGTATCCTGGAACAAATCATCCGACAGCTGTTTATCTTTTACCATCACAAAGATGTATGAATACAATCTTGTTTGATGTCGTTCAATAAGCTCTTGCAAACCGGAAGGTTTACCATCGAGAAAATCACGGATGAGCAGACGTTCATCTCTTGCTTCCATTTTCATATGCCGCTTGTTTTGGTTCAGAAAAATAGTAAGCTTTTACTCGATAGGCAATTTGATTACGGTGATTTTAACATTTATTTTGATTTGCAAATATAACGGTTAAAAGAAAAAAAGCAAATAAATTTTTAATTTTGTCGTTCATTTTTTTCTATGATTATCGAAACAAGTCGGGTAAATCCGAAAGATTATATTGTTGTTGTCAAATCACGTGTCAACAATTTAAAGAACCTAAGCGTTGCAATTCCACGCCGTAAACTGGTAGTTATCACAGGCTTATCAGGGTCAGGAAAATCATCGCTGGCATTCGACACCCTCTATGCTGATGGCCAGCGCCGCTATGTAGAGAGCCTGAGTTCTTATGCCCGGCAATTTCTTGGTCGCATGGACAAGCCCGATGTGGACGCTATTTTGGGTATTTCGCCTGCCATAGCCATCGAACAAAAGGTAAAAACACGCAATCCACGTTCCACAGTCGGTACCTCCACCGAAGTTTACGAGTATTTGAAACTCCTGTTTGCACGAATTGGCAAAACATGGTCTCCCATCTCCGGCAGGCAGGTAAAACGACATCGCGTAAGCGATGTAGTCCGCTATATACTTACGCTTCCCGAACATAGTGATGTTCTGATTTTTGCGCCGCTGAAAACCAAGGGAAGCAGAAGCCTGAAGCAACAATTACAGGTCCTTTTGCAACAGGGGTTTAGCCGGGTTATGAGACAAGGCAAAATCAGGAGAATGGAAGAAATTCTGGATGGAATAACAGAAAAAACCAGGCCAAAAGATTGCTTCCTTGTCATAGACCGCATCAGAGTCGCCCATAATGAAACCGACCTCGAAGCCCGTATTGCTGATTCTGTTCAGACAGCATTTTACGAAGGAGATGGTTATTTGAAAGTCTCCTGCGAAACTGAAGGCCATAAACAAACGGCCGGTTTCTCCCATCGCTTTGAGCTGGACGGAATTCAATTTGAAGAACCTTCGGTAAATCTTTTTACTTTTAACAATCCCTTTGGCGCCTGCAAACGTTGCGAAGGTTTTGGTAGCATCATGGGCATTGATGAGAAGTTAGTGGTTCCTAATCCTGCCATTTCCATTTTTGATGGCGCAATCGCCTGCTGGAAAGGTGAAAAAATGGGACAGTGGAAAGAGCGTCTCATTCAAAATGCCTATAAATTTGATTTTCCCATTCATAAGCCCTATTACCAGCTTTCTGAAGAGCAGAAAGAACTGTTATGGAATGGCAATCAGTATTTTGGCGGGATAAATAACTTCTTCAAATCGCTTGAGGAACAGTCTTACAAGATTCAATACCGCGTCATGCTTTCGCGTTACCGTGGTAAAACGGTATGTCCCGAATGCAAAGGAACCCGTTTGCGCAAAGATGCCAACTACGTGAAAATAGCGGGAAAATCTATTTCCGACATAGTTCAAATGCAACTCAACGAAAGCCTGACATTTTTTAAAAATATTCCATTAGATAAACAGGACGAAAAAATATCCCGCAGGTTACTGCTGGAGATTGTCAACAGGCTGCAATACCTGAATGATGTGGGATTGGGATACCTCACACTTAACCGGCCATCGGCTACGCTTTCGGGCGGAGAGTCGCAACGTATTAACCTTGCCACCTCACTGGGCAGCTCACTGGTAGGCTCCATGTATATCCTTGATGAGCCCAGCATCGGCCTTCATCCGCGTGATACATACCGGCTCATTAAAATCCTCAAACGCCTGCGCGATATTGGCAATACCGTTATCGTAGTAGAACATGAAGAAGACATTATCAAAGCTGCTGACCAGATTATCGATATTGGACCCGATTCGGGTGAACATGGCGGAGAACTGACTTTTCAGGGAAGTTTTGACGAGCTAAAAAGCAACAACATCAGTTACACCGCGTTGTATCTGACGGGGAGAAAGCACATCCAAATTCCGACATACCGGAGACATTGGAATAATTTTATTGAGATCAAAGAGGCCTTCGAGCATAACCTGAAAAATCTTCACGTCAGGATTCCGTTAAATATACTCACCGCCGTAACGGGTGTGAGTGGTTCGGGGAAGTCAACTCTTGTCCGCGATATTTTGTACACATCGCTCAAAAGAGCACTCAATGGCGAATTGGCTAACAGCCAAAAGTTTACTTTGCTCGAAGGTGAGGTTAGCCGTGTTCAACGTGTTGAATATATTGACCAAAACCCTATTGGGCGCTCTTCACGCTCCAACCCGGCTACCTACCTGAAAGCTTATGATGAAATCCGGCAACTTTTTGCAAACCAGCCACTGGCCAAATTACGTGCCTACAAGCCAGGCTATTTCTCTTTTAACATTCCGGGAGGAAGATGCGAACAGTGCGAAGGCGAAGGTGTAATCAAAGTGGAAATGCAGTTCATGGCCGACATTTACCTGAAATGCGATGCCTGTAACGGAAAGCGCTTTAAAGACGAAGTACTGGAGGTAAAGTACCGTGGCAAAGCCATTTCGGACATTCTGGAGCTTACTGTTGATGATGCCATCGACTTCTTCGGTGAAGCTACACAAAACAACTCGCTGGAAAAGAAAATTATCGAAAAGATAAGACCTCTTCAGGATACCGGACTGGGCTATCTGCGGCTGGGGCAAAGTTCAAACACCCTTAGCGGCGGAGAAGCTCAGCGTATCAAACTGGCCTTCTTTTTGTCAAAAGGCCAGGGAGCAGCCCCCACTCTTTTCATTTTCGATGAACCCACCACCGGATTGCACATCCACGACATCAGCAAGTTGCTGAAATCTTTTAACGCATTAATTGAAAACGGCCACAGCATTGTCGTTATTGAACATAACGCGGA
>WFNG01000007.1 GCA_015488735.1 Bacteroidales bacterium
CTGGTGATGCACTCCAACCGGAGTTGCAAACCTTATTCTTTCGGTCAATATGACATTCAAAATCTGTTGCAGGATGAAGATATTCCGGTTTTGATGATTGAGGCAGACATGACCGATGAACGGAAATTCTCGGAAAGCCAGGCCGAAGCCCGCATTGACGCGTTCATGGAAGTGATTAAACAAAGAAAAAAAGAAAAAACGTGAGCTCATTCGGATTGCAAATCTGAATGAGCACAAATAGGTCGGGATTGCAAATCCCGGCCAGCGAAAAGAATGAGCCCAAGAATAAAAATAAAAAAGCATGTTATCATTAGGAATAGATATAGGTTCGTTAACCGCCAAAGGTGTATTGCTGGAAGGAACAAAAATTGTGAACCAACACCTGATTCCTGTGGGATACAATTCGAAAAAAGCCGGTGAAAAATTGTTGCAGGAGCTTTTGGAAAAAGCAAATTTAAAACGGGAAGATATCGGCAGGATTATTTCCACAGGATACGGACGTAACGCCATTGATTTTGCTGACAAGGCGGTTACAGAAATTATCTGCCACGGGAAAGGCATCCATTTTCAAATGCCGCATATCCGCACCATTATCGACATTGGCGGGCAGGACAGCAAAGTGATTGTTCTGGACAAAAACGGCAATGTGGCCAACTTTGTGATGAACGACAAATGTGCTGCCGGCACCGGACGTTTTCTGGACGTGATGGCACGCGCCATGGAAACGGAAATACACGAATTTGGAATTTTATCGCTGCAATCGAAAAACCCATCGAAAATCAGCAGTGTCTGTACCGTCTTTGCCGAGTCGGAGATTATTTCGCTGGTAGCCAAAGGCGAAAAACGGGAAGACATCACTTCCGGTATTCACCTCTCCATTGCCCGCCGGATTGTTTCCATGGTGAAGCGGCTTGGCATGATCCCGCCGGTGGCCATGAGCGGCGGCGTAGCCCTCAATGTGGGATTGGTAGATGCCCTGGAAAAAATTCTGGATACTAAAATTGAGACTACTTCTTACTCGCAGTACAGCGGGGCATTGGGGGCTGCCTTGCTGGGGCAGGATAGATAGCAGGGGCCTTTTACCATTCACCGCTTTGTTTGGCCGTAACCGAATTCACCTTTAAGGCCACGATAACCATACGTGATAAGGTTGCTGTTGTGTAGTTCAAATCGATAGTGGCACCGTACTTTTTCATGATCATGTCCATTCCCCGCTTAAAAGTAAAAAATTACGGTTTATAGACCTCTGCCTGTGGATAAAATGCCAGATAAGCAAAAGCAAAATCGAGGCTGTACAGTTCAGGTTTTAACGACTTCCCTTTTAACTGTCCATCCACACACTTGCCCGCAAAATTCCATATTGAACCGGTTTCCTTATCTTTAAAACCCTGCTGAGCTGCAACAAAAGTAAGTTTCAAACCATTAACCGAAGCATTGAAAACCGTCCCAGAACCGATATGTTTTCCGTTTTTAATTTCTCGAGTATCCAGATTTGAGATCATATCCGCATCGTAAAACAACACAATATTTTCGTTGCCTATATTGTCGTTAATCACTTTCAGCGTTTTAAGCGTACTTAAAGGATAAGCTTTACGGCTACCTCCGTTTTCAACTCCAATGACGTACGTCATGGCCGGCAAACGGGGATCCACTGTGCCGAAAAACAAAAAGGGTTGTTTTATGCCCAGCGAATCGTATTTCACATACGGATTGATGCCGTATTGTTTTTGCTCTCTGGAATTTGTTGCCGGCCAGAGGGTTTTCCCTTCTGGATAAAACTGCCAGAAATTGTTTAACGATATAATTTTTGCCGGAAGAACTTCCAATTTGGCGCCGGCCAATGTTCCTACAATACCTTTAGCAGTCAGGTGTTGCCACCAGGTTTCCGTTTGCTCGTCCCACATAACAAGATTACTTTTACGCAACATGCCGGTGGTCCCAAACTTCAACAAATAATCTTTGCCTTTGAACTTTAATTTCCGGTTAAAAATATGAGCTGTATTGCACAACGGGCAATAAGCCACAGTAAAATAATTATTTCCGATGCTGTCGTTTACAATCTCATGATAAGAAAGGATATTCAAGGGAAAACCAAACCACTGGCCGGCTATCTCCACGGCTATCACAGGCTGTCCGCCAAACAAAACATTTTTCGCCTTTTGATTTGAGATATATTGGGGATTATTCAACGGCCGGATGGCATTTCGCCTGAGCAGAACGGTTAATTCATTCAAAGGAATAGTACGTTGGGAAGTATCCGTCTTCCATTCCTGATGAATACCTCTTTTGTTTTGAATGGCTTTTACATTGAATACATCGATACTTGTTTTCCGGGGTTGGATATTTTTGTGTGTTGCCAGGTCACACGCACTCAGCAACAATGACGATATCAGCATAACAGCTATTAATAATATTCTCGTTCGTTTCATGTATTCGTATTTTTAAATGATTAGTCGGACAAAAGGTAAATTCCTTACCTTTATTCTTTGTGCTATTCTGTGGGTTCCAAATCCGTAAAATAAAACCCTGAGCTGACATTTTTATCCTGCAACTGATAAGTTTTGTGGATGGTTTTGCCTTTTTTGAATTGTACCGGTTTGGAGAAAAGCGGCCCATCGAAAACAAAAGAATGGAATTCACCGTTCTCGCCACAGGGGTCCACATCTTCAGGAAAGTCGGAAAGCAGTTTTTCGTCAAAATGCCTTCCGGCAAAGGTTTCATTAAGCTTGGAGGCATCCACAGAGGTGAGTATGGCTTTGTAGCCCAGATGAATAAAGTCGTGTGCGGCTTTACGGGTTCCATACTGCCAGATGGGAAATTCGGGCCGGATGCCGCTGCCGGCCAATTGTTTTTCGCGGTAAGCGCGGATATCTTCAAGAAACAAATCGCCAAAAAGAAAAGCTGTAATGCCTTGCGCTTTCCAAAAGGTCGTTTCCTCTCCCATAATACGGGTATAAGTTTCCATGTCTGCCATTTCGGGTAGCAAAATCTTTCTTAAAGGGATGCCGAGCCTGTCAGCCTGCTGTTCCAGCAATTTGGCACGGACGCCGTGCATGGAAATCCGGTCATACTTTTCGTTGAGCGTGGTCAGCAAAGTCACCACCTCAAGCCGGTCTTCTTCCAGCACTTTGTGTAGAGCCAGCATGGAATCTTTGCCGCCGCTCCAGTTGAAAACCACTTTTTCTTTCATTATTTTACATTGAATTCCAACAGCTTTTCGCCCTCAATGAATACCTCATAATGGTCGTTGATTTGCGTGGGGCCGACACCGGAAGGTGTGCCGGTGAAAATTAAATCGCCGGGTTTTAGTGAGATAAACTGCGAAACATAAGCGATAATCCGGTCGAAGCTGAACATCATATCGGCAGTGTGGCCCTGCTGGCGCTGTTCGCCGTTGATTTTTAAGGAAAAATGAATGTCAGCAAGGTTTGAAAATTGGTTTTTGTCAATAAATTTTCCCACGGGTGCCGCACCGTCAAAAGCTTTGGCAATTTCCCAGGGAAGCCCTTTTTTCTTCTGCTCGGCTTGCAGGTCGCGGGCGGTGAAGTCGATGCCGATACCAATTTCGTCGTAATACCTGTGGGCGAATTTTTCTTCGATATGCTTTCCGTTACGGTTGATCTTTAGCACAATTTCTGTTTCATATTGCACATTTCTTGAAAAACCGGGATAAAAAAACGGATTGTTTTTTTGCAACAGTGCCGTGTCGGGTTTCATGAAAAAAACCGGCTTCTCCGGAACGGGGTTGTTCAGCTCTTTGGCGTGTTCGCGATAGTTACGTCCGATACAAATAATTTTCATGGATTTATAAATTTAATAATTGGTTAATATTAAAGTTATTACGTCATTGCTCATGGCAATGACGTTGATTTTGGCTACTAAAAGACCCTTGGTAATTATGCCTCTCCAATTTGAAACCCCACAAGTTGTGTGTTCTTGTCTGGGGTGGAATTATGAATATTTCATCTATCATATTTTGGTTGTCAATGTTCAAACGGTTACCGGACAATGGCTAATGGTTATTTACCTGCCATACGGAGTTTGATTTTTGTGAGCAGCTTTTTGGTGTAGAGCGGGAAATCGGCTTTTTGCATCCAATCGTAGTAGGAAGGCTCTTTGCGGAAAACTTCTTCAACGCTTTTGCCTTTGTGTTTACCGAAATTGATAACCTCTTCTCCCTTGGCATTGAAGATGATTTGTCCCATGAGGTCGGCGTTGCGGTGATGGGTGGAGAATTTGGCGAGGGCTTCCATGTCGTTTTTCACCGGGGTGCCGGTTTGTCCTTCTTTGTCCGTGTAGCTGGTGTTGGCATAGCGGTCGAGTTGGGCTTTGAGTACTTCGTAAGTGGCCTGTACATCGGCGGTAGCTGAATGGGCATTTTCCAGCTCTTTTTGCAGATAGAAACGATAAGCGGCTTTCAGCGTGCGGGGTTCCATTTTCATGAAGATGTTTTGTACATCGATAAAATGACGGTTTTCCACTTCAAAATCTACACCGGCACGCAGAAACTCTTCCACCAGCATGGGGATGTCGAAGCGGTTGGAATTATAACCGGCGAGGTCGCAGTTGACGAGAAAACGGTGGATGTCTATGGCTACTTGTTTGAAAGTGGGTTTGTCTTTGACATCTTCGGCCGAAATGCCGTGGATTTTTTGGGCTTCTTCCGAAATGGGATAACCGGGATTCAGCAACCAGGTCTTGGTTTCAGTGGTGCCGTTGGGATTTGCTTTAATAATGCAAAGTTCAATAATCCGGTCTTTGGAGACGTTTAGCCCGGTGCTTTCGATATCGAAAAAGGCCAGGGGGCGTTTGAGGTTTAATTCCATAATTTTTTAAATCTTTAAAAACTACCTTTTCAGAAGGTGTGATTTTTCCGGACAAAGGTAGGTTTTTTTGAGCTTCGGGCGTGGAGGCCCGAAGCGGTTGTTCAGGTACAAGCGGACGCTTGCGCCATTTTAGCAGGTACAAGCGGACGCTTGCACCATTTTAGGATGCTTGCACCATTTTAGTCATTTTGTTTGCGCCAGGGATGGGAGTGGCAGCCTGCCGAACGGGATGTGTAGCGACTGTTGGCAGACGGAGGCTGACGTGAGGAAGCCCACGTAGTGCTTACAGACGCTAAGCAGACCGGAGGAAGCTATAACGGACAGCCCGACGAAGGCCTTGCGGGTGAGCCGCCCATAATCTGGTTGTACCGAAAACCGGCTTGGGAATTAGCTGTTCTATTTAAAAATGGTTCTAAATATGTGTTTGGTTTGGATATTTATTGCCTGTTTTACCAAGATGAAAAAATAAAAATCCTACTTTTGGGCTTCATTAATGATACTATAAAAGTTAAATCGTATGAACTTACATGAATATCAAGGGAAATCCATTTTAAAAGGTTATGGAGTTTCCGTCCCCGTAGGCATTGTGGCCAATTCGCCCGATGAGGCTGTGAAAGCTGCCAAAGAGATTCAAAAACAAACCGGTTCTGACAAATGGGCTGTAAAAGCACAGGTGCATGCCGGAGGTCGCGGAAAAGGCGGTGGTGTGAAAATTGCCAAAAGCCTGGACGAAGTGAAACAGTATGCTGACCAGATTATCGGAATGCATTTGGTAACTCCGCAGACTAAAAAAGAGGGTAAACTGGTAAGGAAGGTTCTGATAGAACAAAATATCTATTATCCCGGTCCGGAGAATGTGGAAGAGTATTACATGAGCATTTTGCTGAACCGTGATAAGGGACATAACATGGTGATGTACTCTCCACGCGGGGGTATGAACATTGAAGCGGTAGCTGCCGAAACACCTGAACAGATTTTTACGGAGCAAATTGATCCGAAAGTGGGTTTGCAGGGATTTCAGGCACGTCGTATTGCTTTTAATCTGGGGCTGAGTGGCGTGGCTTTTAAAGAGATGGTGAAATTTGTTTCTGCCCTTTACCGTGCTTACGAAAGTATTGATGCCAGTCTTTTCGAAATTAATCCTGTGATTAAAGCCGCTGATGGAAAAGTATATGCTGCTGATTCAAAAGTTGTTGTGGATAATAATTCTCTTTATCGTCACAAAGATATTGCACACATGCGTGACGTGCAGGAAGAAGATCCGGAAGAAGTGGAAGCCGGTAGTTATGACTTGAACTTTGTAAAACTGGATGGTAACGTGGGTTGTATGGTGAATGGTGCCGGACTGGCCATGGCTACCATGGATATGATTAAAATGTCGGGTGGCGAACCGGCCAATTTCCTTGATGTGGGTGGTTCTGCTGATGCCAAAAGAGTGGAAGCCGCTTTTCGCATTATCTTGAAGGATCCTAATGTGGAAGCTATTTTGGTGAATATATTTGGCGGTATTGTCCGTTGCGATCGCGTGGCACAGGGTGTTGTAGATGCTTATAAAAGTATTGGAGAAATTAAAGTCCCGATTATTGTACGTTTGCAGGGAACCAATGCTGAAGAAGGCAAAGCGCTGATTGACAAATCAGGGTTGAAAGTGCTTTCCGCTATCCGTTTACAAGAAGCTGCCGAGCTGGTGAGTGAGGTGGTTTCCAATTTGGCATAGAGAAAAGTATTTCCGTCATACAGGACACGGACGGATGTCCGGTTCAATCTTAAGAAGGCTGTCTGCTGTTGGTGGACAGCTTTTTTTGTGTCAGGTTTGTAAGTATTTTGAAATACAATCGGATTAGTCCTTTAAAAAATTACCTATAAGGTTAAAAGTCTTTTGGAAATTCTCGTTTATTTCCTGTCTGTATTTTTTGTTGGCGGGAAACGGGTCTTCGTGTTTGTAGGGAAAAGGAAAATCAATGACATTTACATTTATAGGTATGTCATGCGAAGCACCTTTTAGCGTGTTTTCTACCTCATAATAGGGATAAACATCGTCCTTTTTTAATACATAGGCGGCAATACGGCTGCTGAGCTCATTAAGTTTTTCTTCGCGGTATTCACGCATCTTGTTGTAATTCAGGAGGCTTCTTAAATTATATCCTTCCGGATGTGCTTCGCTAAGATAGTGAGCCAGCCGGGAGTTTGTTTTTAAATGATAATCCAGATGCTCGATAAGGTAGGAGTATAGCGCAAGGCTGCCACGGCTGTCGATGATGAATTTTGAGGACGCCTGTAACCTGCTAAATGCTGCTCCGCTACAGAAAAGACACAACTTTGATTTTTCAAAGTACTTGTTGGTGTTGGCCATTAATAGTGATTTCGCAAGAAGTCCGCCAATAGAATAGGCGAAGAAATCTGCATTGGTTTCTTTCTCGAACAGCGGATGGTTTCCTGTGCTGATTTGCTCCATAAGCTGGATAACATCATGATATGTTTGTATCCCCGACCATATAAACCGTTGTGGACGGGCATGGATATGTATGCTGATGGCAACATTGGAGAAAGTGGAGTTTAGCAGGCAGGGAAAAGTATTTTTTCGTTTTTTACTCAACGTAAACATCTCGTAACGGCTGCTCCAGAGCTGTGGCGAACGGTTCATGTGAAAAGCAATGGGAAAAAGGATAACTGCTTTACCGGTTGTTTTCATCAGCCTGTGTGCCCACGGATAGTATTTCTCCCAGCTTTTCTCGTTAAACCCGTGAAACATAAAGATAAAATGCTTTGTTTTTGTTGTGTTTTTTGGCATGAAAACATGGTAGCGGAAACGCTTGTTGTCGATAATCTGAATATCATTGTTGTTAAGCATCAGCTCATCTTCATTGATTTCGGATTTAAACCCAGGATTACAGTTTTCGAATTTCAGGTTGTGTTGGGTGCAACGATATTTGTCTGCACCGGGAAGCAGTGAAGTGGTCTTTGACTCAAATGTAAAATTATAAATATCTGCTACCGGAGTTTCAATCAGGTTATCCTCATAATTTACCTGATGCCTGAACAAATCGTAAACGTCTATGTAATCCATTATTTCTGTTTTTTAGGGGACAAATGTACAATTTTGAACCGGCTTTAGTAAGCGGATGAAGCATTGTTTATAAAATATTCGGGTATTTGTTCCGTGTGGATGATAACAGAACTTTTGTGTTTTTTTAGATATGACAACAACCTGAAAAATTCTATCTTTGTACCATGCAGAAAGAACCTGTTTTATTGAATCTGGCGTTGGTGCACCATCTTGTAGGACAAGGAGCGCTCAGGCAGGCTGCTGCTTATTTTTCCGGCTACAAAAAGATTTTTATTCTTGTGGATGAAAACACGGAGAAGATTTGTCTTCCTGTGTTCCTGCGTTATCTTCCGGAGGTTGATGTTACCGGATATGTACGGATAATAAGTGGCGAATCAAACAAAAACATCCAAACAGCCTCTTCCATCTGGCAACAGCTTACCCTGTTCCATGCAGAGCGCGATTCGCTGCTGGTAAATCTTGGAGGCGGGGTTATTACTGACATAGGCGGATTTGCTGCTGCCACTTTCAAGCGGGGAATGAATTTTATCAACGTTCCCACGACGCTGCTTGGGCAGATTGATGCAGCTATCGGCTCCAAGACGGGTGTTGATTTTAATGAATATAAGAACCAGATAGGGCTGTTTGCCCATCCCAAAGCTGTTGTTATTGATCCTGTTTTTCTTGCAACACTTGATCAGAAACAAATCAGGTCAGGATATGCGGAAATGCTGAAATATGCACTGATTATGGATATTCCGTTGTTGAAGTTGATGGGGTTACAGCATCTCAGGGAAATAAATGGGAATATTGGTGCGATGACCATAAAAGCTGTCAGCGATAAGATTTCCATTGTGGAAAAAGACATGCACGAATCAGGTTTACGTAAATTACTGAACTTTGGTCATACGGTGGGACATGCATTGGAGACCTTTTTCCTGAAAACAGAACATCCGGTTACTCACGGAGAAGCCATTGCTGCCGGAATGATTTGTGCCACAATGATTTCTGCCGGATGGCCAGGCTTTGAATGTCATTCACCCGAGCAGATATATCAAACCATAGACAGAGATTTTACGAGGCTGAAGTTTGCCGGGAGTGATATCCCTGAGATTATGCGTCTGATGCAACAAGATAAGAAGACGAAAGAGAACAAGCTCCATTTTACACTGCTGTACAAATTGGGTGAAGCAGTGCCGGATATTATTGTTCCGGAGGAGAAGGTGCGGGAAAGTCTCCATTTTTATTTACGAAACCAATGAGCTATCAATATGCTTCAAATTAGTTATAACAAAAAGAAACTGGCCGGAACTTTCGATTTGCCGGCATCCAAAAGCATCAGTAACCGGTTGCTGATTATGCGTGCACTTGAACGGAGTAAAGTGCTTTTTGACAATCTTTCGGAAGCCGAAGACACTTATATGATGCGCCTTTATCTGAGTTTTATCAATACTTGTGCAGGTTCGGATATTCCGCTTTCGTTAGATGCACACAATGCAGGTACTGTTTTCAGGTTCCTGCTGGCTTATCTTTCGCGGCAAGAGGGAAAATGGCTGCTTACCGGAGGCGAACGCATGCGCCAACGTCCTGTGGGGGCTTTGGTAGATGCTTTACGCAGTTTGGGTGCTGATATAAAATACACAGAGAAAGAGGGCTTTCCGCCTTTGATTATTCATGGTGAAGACCTGAAAGGAGGCAAGGTAGAGCTTAACGCTTCCTCCAGTTCGCAGTATGTTTCTGCCTTGATGCTTATTGCACCCCATTTGCCCGGTGGATTGACTATTAAACTGAAAACAGAACCTGTTTCATCTGCTTATATTGACATGACTGCCACGTTGATGCAGAATTTTGGTGCAAAGGTTCTGCTTGGAAAGAATGAAGTTTGTGTGGAAGAGGGGATGTACGCTGTTGAAAAAATAGGTGTTGAGTCTGATTGGAGTGGTGCTGCTTTTTGGTACGAAATGGTGGCTTTTGGCATGGGAGCAAGTGTGCATCTTCCAGGGTTATCAGAGAACAGTGTACAAGGCGACCGTTTTTTGTCTGAGGTATTTGATAAACTGGGTGTGCGTTCCGTTTTTACCGAAGATGGTCTTGATCTGATCCATACCGGAAAGGTTGCAAAAACCATAGATTTTGATTTTACGCATGCTCCTGATATTGTTCCTTCGGTGATGGTGGCCTGTGCCGGCCTGGGTGTTGAAGGCCGTTTTAGCGGCATTGAACATTTGCGTATCAAAGAATCGGACCGTATTTTAAGTATGCAGCAGGAGCTGGGCAATATTGGAGCTACAATAGCCCAGGATGGCGAAAGCTATTTGTTACATCCTGGAAATAAAGATGTTTCAGGAAAACTTATTTTCAATAGTCACGGGGATCACCGGATGGCTATGAGCCTTGCCCCTTTGGCCATGAAGTATAAAACTGTTGTAATAAAAGAACCGGATGTGGTTAAGAAATCTTATCCGGGATATTGGGATGAGATGAAAAAGACAGGCCTGTTTGCGTTGAAAAAAATAAATGATTGATTTTTACTGAGTTGGCATGAAGAAAAAGAAAATAACGGATGTAGATATTTTTATTCCCTGCTTTATTGATCAGGTATATCCTCAGACCGGTTTTAACATGGTGAAACTGCTTGAGAAAGCCGGACTTAAAGTACATTATAATCCTAACCAGACCTGTTGTGGTCAAATGGCTTTCAACAGCGGTTTTTGGGATGAAGCCAAAAAAATGGGTGTAAAGTTTATGGATGATTTTGCTTCCGGTCGTCCGGTTGTGGGCCCTTCGGCTAGTTGTATTGGTTATGTAAAAAATAATTATCAGGAATTGTTTCATAATTCTGCATATCATTTGGAATACAAACGTCTGACGCAAAACATTTTTGAAATTACCGACTTTTTGGTGAATATTCTTCAGATAACGGATTTTGGTTCGGTATTTGAACATAAAATCACTTATCACGATTCTTGTGCTGCCTTACGAGAATATGGCCTCACAGACGAGCCCCGCACATTGTTGAAGAATGTGAAAGGACTGGAACTTATTGAAATGAAAGATACCCACACCTGTTGCGGTTTCGGCGGTACTTTTTCGGTGAAATTTGAACCGATAAGTACGGCTATGGCAGAACAAAAGGTACAGAATGCGCTGGACACAGGTGCCGAATACATTGTTTCTACCGATTCCTCCTGTCTTATGCATCAGTATGGTTACATAAAAAAACATAAACTCCCCATAAAAGTGGCGCATATTGTTGATGTGCTGGCATCGGGGTTGTAACGTATGCTGTCTTTTTCCCAATTTATTAATTTATATTTAAAAAAATACACATGACATATCCTGAATTTTTTAATGACGTGAAACCGATTGTTTTACAAGATGAACTGGCTGAGTTTCTTGGCTCTGCCGAGAAAGGAATTATTGAAATAACTTACCCGGAAGTGGTAAAAATGGCTGGACATAGTTGTGGTGTTGTTGCCGGAGCTTACCTTATGGCCCAAAAAGCACTTATTACATTGTATGGAACCGAGATGCCTCAAAGAGGACATATCAAGGTGGAATTGCAGCGGCAACCACAGACAGATAATGCCGGTGTTACCGGGTCGGTTTTGGCAAATATTACGGGTGCTGCCTATCAGCAATTGGGCTTTAGCGGAATTCAGCAAGGACGCTTTAGCCGGCGCAATTTGCTTATTTTTGGTGTGGACATGGATGCGGATGTCCGTTTTACGCGTTTGGATACCGGAAAATCAGTGCGCATCAATTACCGGCCTGGAAAAGTGGTAATCCCTAAAAATATATTAATGTCGGCCATTGGCCCGGAGGCCACAGAAGAGTCAAAAGCATCATTTCCCAAACGATGGCAGGAGATGGTGAGGACAATTCTTGGGCATGCTGATGAGGTAATTGAAATTGTCTGAAGTCTGGCTGCCTGAGTAATAACCTGAACGTAGGTTGTTAAACAGGTGGGTAATGTGCCGATAAATAATCATTAATCTTATTGATGAATTTGTCGGGAAGTTGTCCGGTGGGGGTATTCCTCAGGGAATATTGACCTGTAGAATTTTTAAAAATTCCGGTGTCTTGCTTAAAAGTCAATTTCCCCTTTACGAAAATACGCTCTTCGTTTTCTGCTTCTGATTTCATAGAAACAAATTCCATACGGGTAAGCTGACCGGTGTCTTTATTCAATAAAAACCAGAAATAAATTTTACGCTTAGCTGTGTCATTGGGAAAGCCGGTACGCTTTATCTCGACCAGCGCTATTTTGTTACTTTCCAGAAAGTAAAGCGTTTTAAACGATAAGGACATGGATGTAATTTATATGTTTTTAGGACGTTTTGGTTATAAATTTGTCTATTTCCAGAAAGGGAAGCAGACGGTCAAGGTTGATGGGCTCTTCTCCGGAAAGGATTAGGGTATTTCTGTCCACATCGTTCAGATTGCCACACTTAAAATGGCTTTCCCAGATGTGTTCGATATACCAGTCGGGTTCTTTTCCCCACCGCAAGTCTTTTGATTTCCTTTGCCAGAAGATTTCTTTGCTGATTCTAAGAAAAATCTTTTTGTTGTAATGGCTGTATATGTGTTTGTCGCAAAAGGCAAACAATCCTTCGGCAATAACAATATCATATTCTTTCTTCTTTTTCAGAATGTGGCGGTAATATTTGGCCAGGTCAATAGATTCTGGTATTTCCCAGTCCGTATGTCCGTTTATGCGGGGAATTTCAGCTGTGGGATGAGCAAAGTCATCCTGGCATAAAATAATAACCCGCAGGGGACTTAGCTTTTCTTTCAGCCGGTTTGCCAGTGTCGTTTTGCCGGCGTTGCTAACTCCTCCAATTCCAATAACCATAAGTAATTGCTTGTGATGCCGAATAAATGGCGAAAATAGAAAGATTATTTCAACTTTTTACTTTGTCCGGAAACAAACTGATAGGCTCCCAGGTCAGGAGCTTGTCCACGTGGGTTTCCTAATATGTCAAAAGGTGCCGCTGCACTAATGGCCGGATTACCTCTTCCAATAGCCGGCGACAAACTATCGATGCGGTAATCCTGCTTTTCAATGTCAAGAAACTTCGGATCTTTGTTTTTCAGTATGTGATTGAAATATGCCGGATTATCCATTTTAAGATTTGACTTTATCAGACAATAGTTGAGATAATAGGACGAATCGGCACCAGAGACCATTCCTGTTCCAAATTCGTTTTCGTTGTATCCGTATATGATGCTGTTTCCCAGAGAAAAATGCATGGGAGAGGGTACCGGCTGGTTGTTTGTATCTTTCAAAAAATTGGTTAGCAATACGGCCGGATTATTCCGGATAGAATAAGGCCAGTAGTCGGCGAAGGTACTTTGTATAAAATTGTAATTACCGCCACCGGTCAGAGCAAGGCAATATCCGCCACAGTTGGCAACCACAAGGTTTTGGCCGTCGATGGTGTAAGTTTTACTGAGGATGCCTGCCCCGTTCATATTTTCAATGATTACATTTTTCAGTAGAAGTTTGTTTTGATTTTTTTTAAAGAACGATTCAGCCTGGATACCGATAAAGCCGTTTTTGATGATGGCATTATTTATTGTGTTGTCCCTTCCGTCCGGTCCTTCCATAATCCAGATGCGATCCCATTGTCCGGGAAGTTCAGCATAATAAGGTTCTAACCGGTCGCCCTGAAAAACCACTGGATGTTCTCTTGTTCCCGAAACCGTAAGCTTTCCATTGGCATAAACCCATAATCCGGAATTTTTATGAAAATAAATTTTCGTCCCGGCATCAATAGTAAGGCTGCCGTAAGAGTTGATAACGGCATATCCATAAACTACGATAGGTTTTTTGTCGGTCCATGTTACATTCTCGAGGCTGTCGGCTACGATTTTATATGAAGGAAAACCCGGCGAATGATGGTCGGCAAGAATGTAATGTGCATTTTTTCCCCAGGCTACCAACTTAATACTTTGGCTGTTTCCGTTGGTACTAAAAAGTAATTTATCTTCCACCACAAACGGATTGGCTGCATTGTTGGGGTCGATGGTAACACGGGCGAAAATAAATATGCTGTCGCCTCCGCGAATTTCAATGTTATGTTTGTCAAAAGTAGCCTGCCCGTCCACGTTGATACGGAAATCGGAGGCAGCTCCTTTTTCCAGCCGGATATCAGAAATATTAATTTTTGATTTACTCCGGTTATAAACCATAAGCCGGTGTGTTGCTGATCCCAGTGAAGTGAAAACCGTATCGAAAATGATAGAATCGTTGGAAAAAGCCAGTTTGACATCCGGGCTGGTATTCAGTATTTCCTTTTTACAGGCTGTCAGAAAAAACATTCCGGAAACGAGCAGAAAAAAGCCTGTTCGGAAAGCTGTTTTGAGAATATTTTTTTTTTGTAAAAATTTCAATGGAAATATTATTTTTAGTTCTTGCAAATATAGCCAACAATTTTAATGACGTTTATCATTGAATAATATTGTATCGTTGTATAAAATCATTTCTTACAAAGAAATTCCAGTATACTATCATTGTATTGACTTTGGTATAGGCTTTTAGAAAATTGCAGTTCACAAAAAAAGTAAAATTCCAATAAAGCCGTTCATAAAATACTCACATCCGCAATTTAAGCTACTTTTTCATCTACCACATCCTCTTCAAATCGCAGGTTATTCATGATAAACTGCTGTCGTTGGGGCGTGTTTTTTCCCATGTAAAAAGCCAGCGTTTCTGCTACCGATGACTCCCGTTTCAGAATAACCGGATCAAGACGTATGCTCTTGCCAATAAAGTATTTAAACTCTCCGGGTGAGATTTCTCCCAATCCTTTAAAGCGGGTAATCTCAGGATTTGGCTTAAGTTTGGCAATGGCTTTTACACGTTCTTCATCCGAATAGCAATAGATGGTTTCTTTTTTGTTTCTGACACGGAAAAGCGGTGTTTGCAGGATATGTAAATGGCCGGTCTTCACAAGATCGGGATAAAATTGCAGGAAAAAGGTGAGCAGCAACAACCGGATATGCATCCCATCCACATCGGCATCGGTGGCCACCACAATGTTGTTGTAACGCAGGTTCTCAAGGCTTTCGTCGATGTTCAAAGCCGCTTGCAGCAGATTGAATTCTTCATTCTGGTAAACAATTTTTTTACTTAGCCCGTAGCTGTTCAACGGCTTTCCTTTGAGGCTGAAAACGGCCTGTGTCTGCACATTGCGTGATTTGGTGATAGAACCGCTGGCCGAATCGCCTTCTGTGATAAACAAGGTAGTTTCCAGACGCTTCTCGTGGTTTGTATTGAGATGGACACGACAGTCGCGCAGCTTTTTGTTATGCAGGCTTGCTTTCTTCACACTTTCGCGGGCCAGTTTTTTGATTCCGGCCATATCTTTGCGCTCTTTTTCCGATTGCAGAATTTTCCGGTACAGTTCATCAGCAGTTTCAGAGTGGATGTGCAGGTAATTGTCCAAATTGCGCTTGATGATGTCGCCGATATAATTTCTGACGGTCTGTCCGCCCGTCTCCATATGCTGAGATCCGAGTTTGGTCTTGGTCTGCGACTCGAAAACAGGTTCCTGCACTTTTATGCTGATAGCGGCAAACAGGGAAGTCCGGATGTCGCTGGTATCAAAATCTTTTTTATAGAATTCGCGAATAGCCTTTACGATGGCCTCTCTGAAAGCACTTTGGTGCGTGCCGCCCTGGGTGGTGTGCTGCCCGTTCACAAAAGAATAATATTCCTCGCTGTAGGAGCGCGAACTGTGAGAGAAAGCACATTCAAAATCTCCTTCGCTGATGTGAATGATGGGGTAGCGTAGTGGACCGTTGCCGTTGAGGTTATGTTCCAGTAAATCAAGCAATCCGTTTTTGGCCTGCATACGCTTTCCGTTGAAAGCTATGGTAAGCCCGTTGTTCAGAAAAACATAATTCCACAACATCTCCTCCACATACTCAAAGATATAATGAATGTTCCCGAAAACTTTTTCATCCGGAATGAAACTGATGATGGTTCCCTGTTTTAGATTACAAGCCTGTATCTCTTCATCTTTCATCAGCTCACCACGCTGGTATTCTACCACTTTCGTCTTCTCTTCGCGAATGGATTGTGTTCTGAAATAGGAGGACAAAGCATTCACGGCTTTACAGCCGATACCATTGAGGCCAACGGATTTTTTAAAGACTTTGGAATCATATTTTGCACCTGTATTTATCTGGCTCACACAGGCTTTCACTTTTCCCAAAGGCATTCCGCGGCCATAATCGCGAACAGTTACCAGTTTCTCGTCTATCGTAACTTCGATAACTTTCCCATGCCCCATGATGTATTCATCGATGGAGTTATCCATTACCTCTTTTAATAGGACATAAATCCCATCATCCGGCGAACTGCCATCGCCCAGTTTCCCAATATACATGCCGGGTCTGAGCTGAATGTGTTCTTTCCAGTCCAGTGATCTTATGCTGTCATCATTGTATTCTGCAGACATTTTTCCTAAATTTATTGCAAAAATAGAAGTTTGCTTCAAAGAAACAATGGCATGGGAAAATAGTTGTTAAACGCCGGCTGTTAAGAACGGCTCAAAGAGGTACATTTCTTTTAACTCAGGTTTTTAATTGAACAGGCCGGAATCCTGACGAAGGTAATTTGTAATCATGGATTTTAAAACACCCTGAGCGCCTGAAATCATCTGGATATTTGAGGGGAAGGGAGCAGGTCCGCGATGTGCTAAATCCAATGTTCTGCTATCCAGCGCAAGCGGGTTACCGTGTACCGTGGCGTATCGGTAATCGAAGGTAAACAGACCGCCAACAGGGTGCGATTTTATCAGTTGGTTGTTTAGGTTATTGTAGTAATCCAGACTTCCTGATATTCTTGCGGTTTTTGTCATACGGATATTCGTTACTTCACACCGGATGGTTTTGAAATTTTTAACCTTTATGTCATTTCCCGCTGAATCTTTTTTCACATTTCCCCTGGCATCCAGCAAATATTTCCAGCCATCCTGAATGGTCTTCTCTTCCATATGAGAATTTCGGTCAATCAATTCGGGAGAAACATCGATTTGCTGAATGTTTAATACCACAACATAATTGTATGGCCACTGCGAATCTTCTCTGGAGCTGAATTGCAGCCACCTTCTGTCTAACCGGTTGAAATTTAAGTTGTAAAAAGATGAAATGAAATTTTCCGGAAGGATGCTATGGCTGTTGTTTTTAATCTCAAAGAGAACTCTTGTTTTTCCTGCTTGTAGTGCTTTGTAAATCAGATTGTCAAGATTAGGTGTATTAGGAAAAAGTTGCTTTTCTTTTCGAAAATACTCCCACGCTTTACGGGCGGCCACAGGGCTGTTTTCCCGCAATAAAGCTTTGCCGGCAGCATCGAAATAGTTGGCGGCTTTTCGTTTGGCAACAGTCATATCGGAAATGTAATTCTCAGGGGAGAAATTTATTTTGTTCAACACCTGGTCGGGAAGTCTGGAAATTAGCTCCTGCCGATGATTCAGTTTCTCATAATGCCGGTAAACCGACTCCCAAATGGATGGCTGTCCGGATAGTTTCAGCTGTTGAATCGCATCTTCGTCGGACTTGTTGGCAAGCTTTAAAGCCTTGCGTAAAATGTCTGATTCCTGATGGTCGTTAGGATTCTTATCAATTTTTTTGATTGATTTTTCAATGGCGTTGTCGTAATGGCCTTTCTGAAGTAATTTTTCAGAGCTGGCACAGGCTGACAAAAAATAAATTGACAGGGTAAGGAAGATGAGCCTTTTTAACATGGGTACAGGATATAATTGTTGTTTCCACAAACAAAAGTAACAAAAAAACGCTGCCGACTATAGTTTCGACAGCGCTTTTTATGGTATATCCGGCAGATGCTTTCTGCAGAACAATAATTCCTATTTATTTTTTGTACTGAGCTTGAAAATAGGATAGAGAGGGCAAAAGCTGATAAAAGCCGTTAGCAGTGGAACCAGTGCAATGAGTCCCCACCAGCTTTTGTAATAAAAACCCAGTGCGGCAATCACAATGCCAAGAATAATCCGAATTATTTTGTCTGCATTTCCAATGTTTTGTTTCATGGTTTTGTTTTTTTATAGTTGTTGCAAAGATACAACTGAAATTTCCAAATTATAGTGATAAAAGTTACAATTGCCCGGTGATTTCTACTTTCGATCGGTGGTTAACGATTTTACCTTCATTTTCCAGTTGCTTTAATAGTCGCGAAATAACTTCTCTGGCAGTCCCCAGTTCATCAGCCATCTGTTGATGAGTTGTATCAATGATATTTTTCCCTGATTCTTCCTGCCTCTTTTTCAGATGCCTGATAAGCCTTAAATCCATTGTCTGGAATGCGATGGAATCAATAAACAGGATGAGCTCGTTAAAGCGGTTATGAAAAAGGTGCAGAAGAAAATCAGCACATTGTGGATAACGCGTGTGTACTGATCTGACAACTTCGATGGGGATGGCAAACATTTTTGTGGCGGTTTCGGTTTCAGCGTAGGCCACGCTTTTTGTCCCGGTTAGGCCTGCAACGACAGAGAGGGCGCAACTTTCTCCAGGATTTATATAATAAAGTAGAATCTCTTTTCCCGATTCAAACTTTCGCATGACCTTTATCCTCCCTTCATATACCAGAGGAACAACCTTAACATATTTTTCTTCGTCCAGAATTCTGGTATGTGCCGGAACATCCAAAAACTGACTGTTGTTTATCAGCTCTTCAACTAAGCTTTTGTCATGATAGATATTTCTTAAAAACCGATGAATGTAATCCATATTCATGTATTAAAATATATATATTTTTCAAAAGTAGTTAAAAGATTTAAAAATCCGGAAGATTTGCTGTTGTAATATATTTTATTCTCATTGTATTGAAAATTGTGTGGAAATTATTTTCAGAAGGCCGCGTTTTTATCCTGGGCATTCAATTTATCTTAATAAGGTTACTGTGTCTGGTTTACCAAATACTGTTATTTTTGCCGGAAATTGAAATACAAAAATGGATTCTGAGAAAAGAATAGCAGCATTTGTGAAGTTGGGAAACGCACTACGCACTGTTTTCGGTGAGGAAAAGGCTGTTTTTTCTTCTTCTGAAACTGCCAAAATGGAATTGCTGCGTAAAGCAGCCGATGAAACTGCCCGTTACAATGCATGGTTTACCAAAGATTTTGTCCAGGGTGCTTTGCTGGCGTTGGGAGAGAGTCTTCATGAAGAGAAACTGCGTAAATGGATATCTGCTTACAATATTGATTTCGTGAAAGATGCGCGCGTTAAAACCGTGGGAGTGGTCATGGCAGGAAATGTACCGGCAGTGGGCTTTCACGATTTCCTGAGCGTGCTTATGAGTGGCCATCGTATTTTGGCGAGGCTCTCTTCGGACGACAACAAACTGTTGCCGGCAATAGCGGATGTACTTCAGGCTATTGAACCTGATTTCGAGAATTGTATCCGTTTCACGGAAGGACAACTCAAGGATTTTGATGCCATTATCGCCACCGGAAGCAACAATACTGCACGCTATTTTGAATATTATTTTGGGAAATATCCCCACATTATCCGCAAAAACCGCAACGGGGTAGCTGTACTCACCGGAAAGGAAACCCGGGAAGAAATGAAGGCACTGGCTGCCGATGTATTCCTTTATTATGGCATGGGATGCCGTAACGTGGCCAAGCTGTTTGTCCCCAAAGATTATGATTTCATACCCTTGATGGAAATTTTTGAGAGTTGGGCTCAGGTAAACGAAAATCACAAATATTTTAATAATTACGAATACAACAAGGCCATTTTTCTGGTAAATGGTCGCCCGCACCTCGATTCGGGAAACCTGCTTGTGGTGGAGGATGAAAAATTTGCTTCTCCGGTGAGTGTGCTGCATTACGAATATTTTTCGGCTCCGGAAACTTTGCGCAATCTGTTGATGGTAAACAACGATAAGATTCAGTGTGTTGTTTCGGAAGCTGATTTCCTCACCGGGCTTGTCCCCATGGGCAAAAGCCAGTCGCCGGAGCTATGGGATTATGCTGATGGTGTGGATACGATGGCTTTTTTGTTGGGATTGTAATGACATATTTCTCTAAATTTTACAATGTATTTTGGTCTTTGGATGCAATTTTGAGAAAAGCAGAAAAAATCTCTGATAAAAATTAGGATATTAAAGTGAATTAAGATATTTTTGCAGCCCCAAAATTGATAGGAAAAAAACATAGAAAAATGAAAAAAGATATTCATCCTAAGAATTACAGACTGGTTGTTTTTAAAGACATGTCTAACGATTATGCTTTTATCACCCGCTCAACTGTAAACACAAAAGACACCATTGAATGGGAAGATGGTAAGGAATATCCTCTCGTCAAACTGGAAATCTCCAGCAAATCGCATCCGTTCTTCACCGGTAAGATGAAACTGGTGGATACAGCAGGTCGTGTGGATAAATTCCGTAACCGTTACAAAAAGTTTCAGGAGAAGAAAAAATAATCCGTGAAAAGGTTTACAAAGGAACCCTTGTCGATTACGACAGGGGTTTTTTGGTTTGATAGTATCAAAGATTTATGCTCTTTTCCTTTTGCCGGAAAACTTTTTCGGCGTATCTTAGCCCTCTCACAAAACTTCGTAACCTTATGAATTATGTCCTTTTTGATGGTTCGGTAAGAGACCAGTTATTGCCTTTTACTTTTACCCGTCCTGTAGCCGATATCCGTTTGGGAATCAGTACTGTTCGCGAAAAATGGGAGCGTTTTCTTAAACAGAAAACTTCCACATTCACCCGCGATTATCTTGCAGAAAAATTTCCTCTCCGGAAAGAGGAAAATAATATTTTGATAAACGCTTCAGTTTTACCGGACGAGAAACTGGCAGAGCAGGTAATGCATCTGAATAAAGGAGAGGTACTTGTAAGTGATGGGGTGATGATTGCTTTGTTTGCTCACGAGGACGATATTGCCGGGATGGAAAGTAAGGACCACAAAGTGATTGCGGCAAATCGAAAAATACGCCAGCTGCAACAGGTTTATGAGATATTTTCCATGAACAACGATTTTCTGCGTGAGGACTTCTCACGAATTACGGAGGGAAGAAAGTCTCAGCCCTTGAGCAAAACAAATTTTGTGCTGGGTGATGCTGAAAATATTTTTCTTGAGGAAGGGGCAAAGGTTGAATTTGCTTTTCTGAATGCTACTGACGGCCCCATCTATATCGGAAAAGAGGCTGTTGTGATGGAAGGTGCCAAAATTCGCGGGCCATTTGCCCTTTGCGCACATTCCACCGTGAAAATGGATGCAAAGATTTACGGGGGAACCACCATTGGCCCTCACTGTAAAGTGGGAGGGGAGATTTCCAATTCCGTTATTTTCGGTTATTCCAACAAAGGCCATGATGGCTTTCTTGGTAATTCTGTTCTTGGCGAATGGTGTAACCTCGGTGCGGATACAAATGTCTCAAACCTGAAAAATACTTATGAATCGGTAAAACTTTGGTCATACGTCTCTGAACATTTTGAGAATACGGGGGAACAATTTTGTGGCCTTATGATGGGCGACCATTCCAAAACAGGTATCAACACCATGTTTAATACCGGTACGGTGGTGGGCGTATATGCCAATATCTTCGGTGATGGTTATCAACGAAACTTTATTCCTTCTTTTTCGTGGGGAGGGAAACAGGGCCTGACGCATTATAATCTGCAAAAGGCTTTTAAGGTGGCCGAGGCTGTTTTTGCCCGTCGCGACAAGGTGTTCGATGAAACGGAAAAAGCAATACTGACACACATTTACGAAACTACTTACGATAAACGTCGGTAACCTCCCGATGTATGACAAAATGTGGTTTCTTTCCTCGTTGGTACGGTCATTGCCTTTTGGATAGCAGCAAGTCAGATAAGATTTTTTAAATTATAATAGTCAGGGCGTTATGGCTTTGAAATAACTATTGGGCCGGTAACATTTTTTCCGGCCTGACAAATTGACTGAGAGGAATTTTTATGAAAGATATTTTTGAACTTCAGGATATAATGAATGGTGATACGGAATTTTTTCCGCTGTTATCTCCCGAAGACGAAAAAGTAATGAATGAGGAAGAAATTCCCGAACAACTTCCCATATTGCCAGTGCGAAACACTGTTTTGTTTCCGGGAGTAGTCCTTCCCATAACAGCCGGGAGGGACAAAAGCATTAAGCTGATACGTGATGCTTATCAGGGAAATAAGACCATTGGCGTGGTGGCACAAAAAGATGCAGAAACGGAAGACCCGAAGGCGGAGGATCTGCACACGGTGGGAACCGTTGCACGTATCATCAAAATCCTGCAAATGCCTGATGGCAATACCACGGCAATTATTCAGGGAAAAAGAAGGTTCGTAACAGAGGAGATGCTACAGGAAGAACCTTATTTTGTTGCCCGCGTAAAAGGCTTTGGTTCAGGAATTAAGCCGCCAAAACATGAACTGTTCAATGCGTTAATTTCTTCCATTCGGGATTTGTCAGTGCAGATTATTGAAAAATCACCGGTGATACCTTCCGAGGCAGCTTTTGCCATCAACAACATTGAAAGTGCTGTTTTTCTCGTGAATTTTGTCTCTTCAAATTTGAACGTGGATAACAAGCAGAAACAGACTTTGCTGGAGATGACCAATCTCGAAGAGCGTGCCAACAAAGTACTGGGATTGCTTACCAAAGAGCTGCAGGTTCTGGAACTGAAAAACCAGATACAGACAAAGGTGAAGGTCGATCTCGACAAACAACAACGTGATTATTTGCTGAACCAGCAGCTGAAAACCATTCAGGAAGAACTGGGTGGCGGCCCGCACGATCAGGATATTCAACGGCTGCAGGAAAAGGCGGCAAAAAAAGACTGGCCCGAAGAGACAGGCGAAAATTTTGAAGAGGAACTCGCTCGCCTGCAACGCATGAATCCCAATGCTGCCGAGTACTCCATCCAAATGAATTATCTGGAGTTTTTGGTTGACCTGCCCTGGAATGAATTCACCAAGGATAATCTGGATTTGAACCGGGCACAGAAAATATTGGACAAAGACCATTACGGCCTGGAAAAAATCAAGGAACGCATCATCGAATATCTCGCTGTGTTGAAGTTGAAAGATGACATGAAAGCACCGATTTTATGTTTTGTAGGCCCTCCCGGAGTTGGGAAAACATCGCTGGGACGGTCTATTGCTCACGCACTCGGAAGGAAATATATCCGCATGTCGCTCGGTGGCCTGCGAGACGAGTCAGAACTTCGCGGACACCGCAAAACATACATCGGCGCTATGCCGGGAAGAATTCTTCAAAATATAAAAAAAGTGCAATCTTCCAATCCGGTTTTTATGCTGGATGAAATAGACAAGGTGAGCGGCAACAATTACAGTGGCGATCCGCAGGCTGCTTTGCTGGAAATTCTTGACCCGGAACAAAACAATACCTTTTACGACAATTACCTTGAACAGGATTACGACCTTTCAAAAGTCATGTTTATTGCTACAGCCAACAGCCTTTCGGGTGTGCACCCCGCATTGATTGATCGTATGGAAATTATCGAGTTGAGTGGATATCTGCTGGAAGAGAAAGTTGAGATAGCCCGTAAGCATCTTATCCATAAACAGTTTGAAGAGAACGGAATAAAAAAAGGTCAGCTCAGTTTTCCTAAAAAAACGCTGGAATCGATAATTGATAAATATACGCGTGAAGCCGGTGTGCGTTGGCTTGAAAAGCAAATTGCCAAGGTTATCCGCAACCGTGCACGGTTTATCGCTATGGGCGAAGATTACGAACCAAAAGTAAGTCCTGAAGCGCTAACGGAAATTCTTGGGAAGCCCCGTTTCTCACGCGACAAACTGGTTTCCAACGAGGTTACGGGAGTTGTTACAGGACTGGCGTGGACAAGGGTTGGCGGTGAAATATTGTTTGTGGAGGTAAGCCTTAGCAAAGGCGATGGCCGTCACTTAAAGCTAACCGGAAATCTGGGTGATGTAATGAAAGAATCTGCAGCACTGGCTTATGAATATCTCAAGGCACATGCATCTTATCTGAAACTGGATTCCGATATTTTCAATAACTGGAATGTACATATACACGTTCCGGAAGGTGCAACGCCCAAAGATGGCCCTTCCGCGGGAGTTACTATGCTTACTGCGTTGGCTTCGGCATTTACCGGACGAAGGGTGAAACCAATGCTTGCTATGACCGGAGAAATTACCCTGAGGGGAAAAGTATTGCCGGTGGGAGGGATAAAAGAAAAAATTCTCGCTGCCAAACGTGCAAAAATCAAAACCATCCTGCTCTCCCGCGAAAATGAGAATGATATTGCCGAAATTTCTGAAAAATATATTAAAGGATTGCAGTTTGTTTATGTAGAAAATATGTTGGAAGTGCTCGATTTTGCTTTACTTAAAGGAAAGTCGAAGGACCAGATAAGTAAAGGGAATTAAAAGTTATGTTATCCTGATTTTGCTAACTTAATGTTTTTCAAAATCAATATGTTATAATATCTTCTAAAGAAATTAAGTTATTGAATAAGTACTGCAAATAAGCCGGAGATAATTTTTTAAAGTAATTTTTCCCTTTTGTATGCTGCTGCTGTTTCCTCAACACCCATTTTTAAGTTGTATTCCGGGATGAAATCAAAATCTTTTGTGATTTCACTGCTGTCGCACAGCCAGTTTTTACAAATAAGCTCTTTATATTTTTCTGAATTTAACGTGGAAGGTCTCCCCATAAAACAAGATATTTTTTCATTAATAAAAAATAGAATTTTGACTAATGGTCTGGGAAAAACAAGCGTTATGGTTTTTTTACCCAGATGCTGCTTTATGAGCCTGTTGAATTCTATTGATGTATATTGGTTTAAATCCGTTACAAAATATGATTTTCGTGAAATACCCGATTCCAGCGCATCAAATAGCAGGCGGACCAGATCTTTAACATAGATGAATGTGATATGTTGTTCCATAGATCCAATATATGATTCAAATCCCTGCTTTATATTTTTAAAAGCAAGATAATAGTCTTTTTCACGGCTTCCGTAGGCTCCTGTCGGACGGAAAATCAGGTAAGGGAAACCTCCTTCTAAAGATTTGATAAACTGCTCAGCTTTAAGTTTGCTTTTCCCATATAAAGTGATGGGATGTGGAATGTCCGAATCTTTTATGGGCTGTAAAGAGTGTGCATCGCCAGGACCATAGGCGGCCAGACTACTCATGTAAATAAACTTATCCGGAATGCTGTCTGATGCAATGAGTGCATTAATAACATTTTTGGTGTATTTAAAATTGACTATCTCAAAGTCTTCTTTTCGGCATGATTTGGTTATCCCGGCGTTATGAATTATATAATCAAATCTTCCATAAATTTTTTTGTGCTTTTTTAAATTTTCTGTGAGTACGTTCCTGTCAGATAGTTCTGATTCAAAAAATACAATGCGATTGTCGGAGAGATAAGTTCTTTTACTGGAGCTTCTGACACCGGCAAAAACTTTATAGTCTCGTTTCAAAGCTTCCTCAACAAGGAAACTTCCAATAAATCCGCTTGCTCCTGTAATAAGAATTTTTTTCATATCTGAAGTTTCAAAAATAGATATAAATTATGTTCCTGCCTTTTATAACCTGAAACAAATTTGATTCCTGAGAAAGTCTCTGGAAAACATAGTCTGTGGCTGGGAAAAAGTTAAAACCTGTTTCAAAGTAGTTTGGAATGCCCTGATTGTCAACAAAGAGCTTGTAGAATTGGTAGGGGGTCAGGATAGCTGACTTTTGCAGGAGTTTCCAGCCAGCCAACCTGTGGAAAAGGCGATTTGCAAATTATAACCACCTGTTTCTGCATCCAGATTAATCATTTCGCCGGCAAAATAAAGCCCGGAGATTAATTTTGATTCCATTGTTTTGGGAACAATTTCTTTGGTTGAAACGCCGCCGGCTGTGATGATAGCCTCTTTAAATGAACGGTGCCCCTGGATATTAAAACGCATGTTTTTAAGGAGATTCCGGATTTGTTTGCGCTCTTTTGAGGTAATTTGATGGCCTTCTTTTTGCGGGTCTAATTTTAAAATTTCCAGAAACACCGGGATCATGGACGCGGGTAGCAAGCCACGAAAAATATTGCTAACCTTTTTCTTCCCCTGTTCATTCAGATCGCGAATCAAACGCTTGTCCAGTTTCTGTTCATCGAGTGCCGGTTTTAAATCAATGGAC
>WFNG01000008.1 GCA_015488735.1 Bacteroidales bacterium
TCGGTCATGTCTGCCTCAATCATCAAAACCGGAATATCTTCATCCTGCAACAGATTTTGAATGTCATATTGACCGAAAGAATAAGGTTTGCAACTCCGGTTGGAGTGCATCACCAGTCCATCCACATCGTATTGCCTGATAAACTTTTTGATAGTGTCAGCCATTTGGTCCACCCCCACGTTCAGGTGGATGCGCGTGTAGGCCTCGCCCATGGATGCAAGGAAATCATTTTCATCGATATAATCAATAACACCGCACCATGCCTGGGTGTACGTATCGGCCACCAGTGCAGCACCGTGTGAAGCGAATTTCTCCGACAGCCAGCGCATGCGGAACCATATTGGCAGATTATCCCACAGCAATCGGTATTGCTCGTTGTCCACCGCGCCGATGTTGTTATTGTTGCGCTCTTCCAGTTCTTTCAGCAACTGCCGGTAATATTTTACCACCACCTTTTTCCCGCGAAGGGTAACAATCAGCGCCAAATGAAAAAAGGCATCGAAGGCGGTCATGGGACTGGGTTTATGTTCGGCGGTTTCCAGTACTTTTTTCCACAGCCGCATGGCTTCCAGCGAAAGCTTCCCGACTTTCTTCATCTTTTTGTAGTTGAACTTTTTGCCGGTATGCTTTTCGAGGAATTTAATGTACTCTTCAGTTTGTGCATTCACATACGCACGGGCTTCCTCCGTAAATTCAGTATGCACAAAGGGCGTGTCGTAAATAAAAAGCGGCACGTTGAACTTCCGGGCCTGTATTTCGTACCATTTTAGGACAGTCCCGCAAATGTTGTTGCTGCAAATGAGCATGTCGGGTTCAGGCAGTCCGCCTTTGATAGGACTTTCTTTGGTAATGGAAGAGGTGATGTCGTTTTTGGTGTAGGAGCATACATCTGACGAGTAGCCCAGCCCTTCAGCAAATTCCGACATTTTTCCTCCCATTTTGGAAGCCCCGATCATAGCTCCGTGGTTTTCAGGATACACGGGAATAATGTTCATGGCAATGAGCGGTTCCACCGGCCCGCCGCTGGTAATCCAGGCCACCTTTTTGCCCAGGTACCGGGCATATTTTGCCTCCGCATAGTACCACTTCATGATACTTTTCATTTTCTTCGTTGCCTTCAGTCGTCCTGCCATGGTTTCGTTTTATGATTTTCTGTTAATACTCATTCGAATTTGCAATCCGAATGTTAAAAGAGCAAACAGGATTTCAAATCCTGATCTCAAAAGCTTTCGGGTTGCAAACCCGAAAAGAGCTTTAGGAGTTTTTCATAGCCATTTCATCTCTTATTTTAATCTAACATCCTTAAATCAAACATCTCAAATCCCACATCCAAACATCCTAAAGTATTTCCAGCATAGTGTCTATCCGCGTCCGCATCTGCTCATCCACTTCGTTGTGGCGATCCATTTCCACCAGCAGGAAAGGGATTTCCATTTTTTCCAGTTCAGTTTTTATGTCAGGATAATCGAAAGAAAAAGGCTCACAGAATTTCAGTAACATGAACAAGATGCCGTCGATTTTGTGCTCTTTTACCAGCTTTTTCAGGTTATCCATTTGAAATTTCACTCCGAGGTGTTTGGCCGGGCAGACGTACCTTTCGGTAAACCTTCCGGCAATGGCTTCCACCGGGCTTTTTTCTTCATCGGCCAATCCCTCGAAATAGCGGGAGCCGCTGCAAAGGTCGTCCCACACCACCACCGCCCCTTTGGCCTCAATCATTTGGTAAATGTCGGGGTGGCTACAAACGCTACCGGAAATTAAAATCCGTTTTATCTTTTCCCCAGGCCAGGATTGACTTTCCAATGTATTCAACACCACATCCAACAACGCAGTAACTTCCTGTTTTTCCATTACCATGGAAGCTTTAACAATGGCTGAAAGATCGGCACCGGAAAGAATTCCGGGTTTTTCAGATTGCAGTTCGTAAAGGCGTATCAAACGGCGGCGCATATTATTCATCAAAACGATGGCCTCTTTTAAGGCCTCTTCCGTAATTTCCACACCCAGTGCCTTTTCCAAGTCTTTTTGAAACCGATGCAGTACTTTGAAAAAATAGTTTTTAGCCAGCGGCGAATCCAGTTTTACCGGAAGGAGTACATCAAAATGTAACGATTTGATGTTCAGCCGCCAAATATCCGACAGCCGCTGAATAGAATCGCAGGCATGGGGAAAAACCACGCCATCCAGAAAATCCAGCTTTCCGGAAAGGCCATCCTCCAGCATGCCGCGCACCATGGAGCATCCATAAGCCTGGATATGCGCATCGGCACCCGAGAGGCTCTCCGACTCACCGAAAATGCGAAACGGATGGGCTCCGGCAGCCAGAATAAACTCCTCCGGCGTAAAAGCGCAGGTAGAGCCAATCATCTGTTTTCCGGTATCAGCCTTCAGTTTGCGTAAATACGCGTAAGGATTTTTTGCAACTTCTCTAAACCTGCTAATTACCTCTTCTTTTTTCATTTTCTCTTTCTTCAAGTTTTCTAAAATCCACTTTCCCTATTTTAGTCAAAGGTAGCTTTTCCATAAATTCAATTTCACGCGGACAGCTCCATTTTATCAATTGTTCACGCACAAACGCTATAATTTCTTTTTCCTTTTCCGCACTGGCCAACGCCGGATTATGCAACTCCACAAAAGCTTTAACACGGGTCATTTGGCGATCATCCTCCAGGCCTATGACACAGGCAAATTTCACATCCTTATGCTGGCAAATTACATTTTCCACCTCCGACGGATAGACATTCATTCCCGAAGATTTAATCATCCGTTTCAGCCGCTGCTTAAAATAAAAAAAACCATCTTTGTCACGATAGCCCAAATCACCGGTGTGCAGCCATATTTTACCATCATCATGAACTTTTAAAGCAGCAGCCGTTTCTTCGGGGTTGTTTAAATATCCTTTCATAACTGCCGGACCGTTGATAATAATCTCACCGATTCTGCCATGTGGCCTTTCTACAAAATTATCGGGATCAACAATTTTCACATCCATACCGGGAAAAGGAAGTCCGATGGAACCTTCGCGGTATTCGTGTGCCGGCAGCGCCATGATAGCCGTCACCGCTTCTGTAAGCCCGTATCCTTCCAGTAAAACTGACTTCCCCCCATTTTTATGAACCGTTTCATCAAAAGCCTCTTTCAATGTTCGGGGTAGAGAATCTGCACCTGAAAAAGACATTTTTAAAAAGCTCAGGTTTGATTTTCTGAAAACTCTTTCATCCAGCAAAGCCTTGAAAAGTGTGGGAACACCAATGAGAAAGGTGGGCTTTTTCTTTTTAATCAGTCTGGCCACATCTTTTACGGTAAATTTGGGAATAAGTACCGTCCTGGCACCGGCCAGCAAAGCCGCGTTGACGCACACGCTCAAGCCGAAACCATGAAAAATAGGCAAAATAGCCAGAATGGTATCCGACTCATCCAGCTTTCCCCATACAGCTACCTGCATGCCTTCCGAAACAATATTGCCGTTGGTGAGCATAACGCCCTTGGGAACACCCGTTGTTCCTCCGCTATACAAGATAACGGCCAGCTCATCCTTATCTGAAACAACAGCATCTACAGCTTTTTCACAATTTTCTTCCATCAGCTCCAGCCATTCGGCCCATTGCCGGTTAATCTTTACTTTTTTGGAAAGCATCATCAGGTCAAAAGCTATTTTTTTTACCGCAGGCATGTAGGTTGAAATTTTTGTAACAAGCAGTTTTTCCAGTGAGACTTGTGTTTTGATATGCGCTATTTTTTCATAAAACATATCCAGCGTCAGAGCGAAACGCGAATGGCTGAGAGTAAGATAATGTTTCAACTCGGTTTCTGTGGAAAGAGGATGAATAAAACTGGCTATTCCGCCCAGCTTATTAACAGCGTAAAAAGCCACAACACCTTGCGGAGAAGTGGGCAGAATGATACTCAGGGTATCGCCTGCACGAAAACCTGCTTTTCGAAATTTGCAGGCATATTCGTCAATCTGACTTCCCATTTCGCTATAAGTAGCTGTCTTGCCAAGGAAATCATAAGCAACAGCATCCGGATGATTATCAATGCTTTTCTTCAGGAGCGCATACAGCGAACCTTCCGGATAGTGCAAATTGTGTGGGATATCGCCGTAAAATTTGTGCCAGTCTCTAGTTTCCATTTTGCGTATATTTTTTGAGTTGTGAAAATTAAACAAAAATTATAATACAATAAAAAATAAGTTTATGGAAAGTCAAAAAGAGTAAAACTTATCTGATGAAACCGAGAAATTCATATAAATTTCCCGGTTTAAGTCGAGCGATTTTAGGAGGCTTCTGATAATTGAAAAATAGAGACACAGCAAACGAATCTTGAAACCATCACGAAGTCGGGAATGTTTTTTCTCAAAGCCACTCCTATCCAACCCCAAAAAATGATAATTTTGCTTCAAAACAAAACAGATTTTGAAAATCGCCGTCAACACCCGGTTACTACTTAAAAACAAGCTGGAAGGCATTGGCTGGTTTACCTATGAGACTTTCAGCCGCATGGTGAAAGCCCATCCGGAGCACACCTTTTATTTTCTCTTTGACCGGCCTTTTGACAAATCGTTTGTCTTTTCTGATAATGTGATTCCCATGATTGTCCCGCCGCCGGCACGGCATCCCGTGTTGCACTACTGGTGGTTTGAACATGCTCTGCCGCGTGCGCTAAAAAAGATTCATCCCGATATTTTTATTTCGCCCGATGCCTACAATTCGCTGGCTTCACCTTTCCGAAACCTGATGGTGATTCATGACCTGAACTTCGTGCATCATCCGGAAATGATGCCCTGGCTGCCCCGGAAATATTACAACTACTACACGCCCCGCTATGCCCGCAAAGCAGACCATATTCTGACTGTTTCTCAATTTACCAAACAGGACATTGTAAAGCAATACGGTATTGATTCGGCAAAAATTGATGTGGTTTACAACGGTGCCAATCCGCTTTATGCCCCAATATCTGAAAAACAGCAACAACAAACCCGACAGAAAATTTCTCAGGGCCGGCCTTATTTTATTTTTGTGGGGGCACTAAATCCACGGAAAAATATCATCGGTCTTTTCAAGGCTTTTGATATGTACGTTAATGAAACCGATGCAGACACTTGCCTTGTGGTGGTGGGTGAAAAAATGTTCCGAGGTGGCGATATCGAAAAAACTTATGCATCTATGGCCCATAAAAGCCAGGTTATTTTTACCGGCCGATTAGAGCCTGAAGTGCTTAGGAACGTTATGGGCTCAGCACTGGCGCTGACTTTTGTACCATTTTTTGAAGGATTTGGTATTCCCATTGTGGAAGCTTTTCGGGCAGGTATTCCCGTCATAACCTCTAACATCACTGCTATGCCGGAAGTTGCCGGCGATGCCGCTTTGTTGGTGAGCCCGTTTCAGACAAAAGAAATTGCCGAAGCCATGAAAAAGATTACTTTTGTTAAAGATTTAAGGAAGAAATTGGTAGAAAAAGGCTTCCAAAGGAGTAGAATGTTTAGCTGGGACAAAACCACTGAACAATTTTGGGGAGCTATTGAAAAAACCATGCGGAAAGCAAAATCATAGAAAAATGAACATCTTAATATTAGGATCCGGCGGTCGGGAACATGCACTTGCCTGGAAACTGGCACAAAGCCCCAAAGCAGAACAAATTTATATTGCTCCGGGAAATGCCGGAACCGCGCTCACGGGAACCAACGTTCCCATCAATCCCACTGATTTTGAAGCGATGAAAATGTTCGTTATCGAGAAAGAAATCGATATGATTGTGGTGGGCCCTGAAATTCCGCTGGTGAAAGGTATCCGCGATTTCTTTTCGCACGACAGAATCTTGCAGGATGTTGCAGTTATTGGTCCCGACAGCAAAGGGGCTCAGTTGGAGGGCAGCAAAGATTTTGCCAAAGAATTTATGAAACGACACAACATCCCCACCGCTGCCTATGAAACTTTCTCGGCAAAGACGCTGGCTCAGGGAGAAAAATTTCTGGAAAATATTGGAGCTCCTTATGTCTTAAAAGCCGACGGACTGGCAGCCGGCAAGGGGGTACTGATAATTAACGACTTAGATGAAGCCAAAGCCGAACTCAGGAGTATGCTTGTTGATGCCAGGTTTGGAAAAGCCTCCGAAAAAGTGATCATCGAAGAATTTCTACAGGGCATTGAACTTTCTGTTTTTGTACTTACCGATGGTAAAAATTATGTACTACTACCCGAAGCTAAAGATTACAAACGCATTGGAGAAAATGATACCGGACTAAATACAGGAGGCATGGGATCTATTTCTCCCGTACCCTTCGCCAATTCCGAATTCATGGATAAAATTGAGAAACAAATAATACAACCAACCATTGGGGGATTACAAAAAGAAGGTATTGACTACCATGGTTTCATCTTTTTCGGCCTTATAAAAGTAGGCGACAGTCCGTTTGTGATTGAATATAACTGCCGCATGGGTGATCCGGAAGCCGAGTCAGTAATTCCAAGAATCAAAAGCGACCTGTTGGAAATTTTTGAAGATTCAGCGAAAGGCAACCTGAAAGAAACCAATCTGGAAATAGACGAGCGTTACACCGCTTCTGTCATGATGGTTTCAGGAGGTTATCCTGAAAGCTATCAGAAAGGGAAAGTTATCAAAGGGCTGTCCAACTTAAACAAGTGTATCGCCTTTTATGCAGGCATCAGCAATGATGTTGACAACAATGAGATCAAGACCAGCGGAGGCCGTGTTATGGCCATCACTTCTTATGGCGACACCATGGATAGCGCGCTTAAAAATGCATATAAAAATGTTGAGCAAATTGATTTTGAAGGAAAATATTACCGGCACGATCTGGGGTTTGATTTAAAACAATAATGCCTCATGATTATCCGGTTTTTTAAAGCATCCTATTTTTCAAGACTAATTGCACTCCTTCTGCTGATATTCGTGTTGTGGATTCCCGAGCCCCTGTTTTTGACAAGTATCACCTCCACATTCTACCTGCCGATAGCTCTCTGGTTACAACAAATATTGGCCATTCTTCTCTTTTTTCTCACAGCTTTATTCTTCAATAAAACAGTTGCCGAAAAACGTCTTTCTGAAAGAAACAGCTATCTTACAGCATTTTTTTTTATTCTTATTGGCAGCGGAACAGTATTTCTGACACAGTTAACACCATTTCTACCGGCAACTTTCTTTTTTGCATTCTTTTACCAGAAGGTCTTTAATTTTCAAAACAGCTCAAAAATTATTGCCACATCTTTCGATGCAGGCCTCCTACTTGGACTGGCCAGTCTCTTTTATCCACCGGTAGCGCTTATGATTATTTTTGTATGGGTAGCACTACTCGTTTATCAGATAGGACAATGGCGAGCCTATGTTTCCAACTTTCTTGGCATGCTTATTCCCTGGTTTTTTCTTCTATCGGGATATTTATGGATCCGGAAGTTGCCCGAAGTTCAATCCGACTTTATCCAATATTTCCATGTATCCGGGTTTCGGAATCCGTTCATCAGCAATTATGATCTGGCTCTGTTTCTGTTGGTGGCACTAACATCGCTTATCGCAACATTTTACCTTGTCGGGAAACTGTCTTCCTTCAATATCAGCATGCGTCAACACACCCTTGTAGGCTTGTGGAGCTTGTTTTTCTGCTCACTGATTGTATTTCTTTTTGCCCGGCACACACAGGCGCTTATGTTAACGGCATTGCCTGCCGCATTGGTTATAAGCGCTTTTTTTTCGCGAATAAAAAAACTAAAATGGGCCAACTTTTTCGTTTTGCTATGGATGCTTTTTATTTTTGTCAACCATTTTTTACCACTGTTTCATGCTGCTTAAACATTACAATGAAAAACTATTGGCCGAGGCAGGATGTGACGAAGCAGGCCGTGGCTGTCTTGCCGGGCCGGTATTTGCCGCTGCTGTAATTCTTCCTGCTAAATTTGAGAACGAATTACTCAATGATTCCAAAAAACTTAGTGAGAAAAGCCGTGATAAATTACGGAAAATCATTGAAAAGCAAGCTCTATACTGGTCGGTAGCCACTGTAAGTTGTAAAAAAATTGATGAAATTAACATTCTGAATGCATCTATTCTTGCCATGCATCGTGCAGTGGAAAATTTAGAAACCAAGCCTGATTTCCTGCTTATCGATGGCAACAGATTCAAGAAATACAAGGATATCCCATATGTCACCATCGTAAAGGGAGACGGAAAATACATGTCTATTGCAGCGGCCTCTATCCTGGCAAAAACACACCGCGATGAATATATGAGAAAATTGCACGAAGAATTCCCATGGTACGGCTGGGATAAAAACAAAGGCTATCCCACACTGCAACACAAGCTGGCCATTCAGGCTCACGGCAGCTCCGTTTATCATCGCAAAACCTTTCGTTCTGCCATTCAAATAAAAATGGAGTTCTGATTTCCTGCTAAGCAGAAATAATTTCATTTACCCATTTATTGTTAAAATAGGGTTGCAGAGCCCAAATAAATACAATAAAGTTTTCATATTTTCGTATTTTTGAGTTTTTAACCTGCGCAAGACTTATGAACAAAAAATATTTCATTTATCTGTTTATTTTTCTTTTGGTTGTTGTGGCCGGAGGTATTTACCTGATTAATACAAAAACAGTACGGCAAGGCAGCTTGTGGCAAATGATTCCTGACACGCCGGCACTGGTGCTCCAAACCGACCATGCCGGAGATTTTCTGGACAAATTCAATCAGAATAACGAAATATGGCATGCACTCATCCAAACAAAAGGTTTCAAACCGGTTTATCATCAGCTGATCTTTGCAGACTCCGTTTTTAAATCAAAAAAACAATGGGTTGAGCAGTTCAGGCAAAGCGAACTTTTTGCTGCGGTATATCCCGGGAAAGACCAATTTTTGTTCCTCATGCAAGGTAAAAAACTGCCCCGTATCGAGATCATTAAAAAGTTTCTTGAAACTTCTTTGGGCAAAAACTTTGTCGTTATTTACAAACATCGCGGAAACTTTCCGGTCAGGGTTATAAAAATTCTCAATATTGCCACTAACAAGTATTATTGGCTATGGAAAATGGGCGGCTCATTACTTTTCACTGCAAAGGAAAAGCTGATGGAAGCTTCAATAATGGGTTACACCATGCAGGAAATGCATTTTAGTGACAGCCATGGCTTTCAGTTGGTAGAGAAAACCGGTGGAAAACTTGTTGACGCCCGGCTGTTTATTTACTATCCGGCTTTGGGACAACTAATCTCAGGTTTCGTCAACAGCAAATTTGAAAAAACCCTTCCTGATATTATTAATTTTGCAGGCTGGAGCGAGACTGATATCATGATTAATTCCCAAGACATCATCTTCAGCGGATACACAGAAGCAGCAAATAATGATTTACTTGGTCGTTTCAAAAGTCAGCACACCGTTTCGCTAAATGCCTACACACTGTTTCCGTTCAACAGCACCTTCTCCTTTACGGAAGGCTTTTCCGACTATGCAACCTATGCAAAAAAAAATATTTCTGCTAAATTCAAAACCACTTATCAAACAGATATCGAAAACCTTATCAGGCTTACAGGAAAGAATGTCTCTCTCGTTTCCAATGCGCTGAACAGTAAAGAAATTTCACAAAAAACATGGGCATTAGTACAGCTGAAAGATTCACAAAAAGGAGCACAATTATTAAAAAACATTGCGCTAAAAAGTGGATACCGAAAATTTTATCGTTCAGGAAATTACGTCATCCGGAAAATAAATATCAGCCACTTTCTTTCAGCACTTTATGGTATTAAATTCTCCAGTATAACACAAAATTATTATTGTATAATGAATGGATATGCGGTTTTTGCCAATTCACCGGAGGCACTCACAAATCTCATTCAATATAGCGAAACAGGAAAGACACTGGATTTGGATGAAAACTACAAATCCTTTTCCAACAATCTCAATGGCTCTTCCAATATGCTTATCCAAATCAAGCCCCGTACAATGTCGGGCCTTTTCAATTACTTTTTAAACAAGGGGGCAGCTGTCGCACTTTCGGATTACGAACCTTTTTTAAAAGATGTCCAGGGTATTGCATTTCAATATAGCCACGATGCCTCACTTTTCTATACTAACTTTTATTTTCGTTTCAACAAAACTTTCAAGGAAGAAAATCTGGCACTTTGGAAAGTGAAACTCAGCAATACTCTTGTAGGCAAACCATTTTTAGTAAAAGACCACAAAAGCAAAAAATATGATATTATCGTTTTTGACAAAGCGAACAGAATGTATCTTGTTGATCCAACAGGAAAAATTTTGTGGACGAAGCAGCTTCCAGAACTTCCGATGAGTCAGATTTATCCGGTAGATTTTTATAAAAATGGCAATATACAATATCTTTTTAACACAAAAGATGATTTGTTTCTTATCGACCGAAAAGGAAGATATGTAGCCAACTACCCTATTGCCATTCATCCCTCGGCAACCAACGGGTTAAGTTTATTCGACTATACTCATCGAAAAGATTATCGTATCCTTCTTGCACAGGCTGACAAACGCGTTTACGACTACACCTTGCGTGGCAATCAGGTAACAGGCTGGCGAAAACCGCGTATGCAGGCTGTCATTTCACAAAAAGTCGTCCGGCTATTGGCTAATGGTAAAGATTATATTATCATTAACGACAAAGCAAACCATGTTAAAATTGTCAACCGCCGGGGACAACAGCGTATTTACCTGAAATCACCCGTGAACAAAGCCAAATATTCAAATTATTTTGTTAACAAAACCAACAACAAAGGACTGATTCTTACAACCAACACTTCCGGAAAACTTGTATATATTTCCACCAATGGGCAACTTAAGTTTACAAACTTTGGTAATTTTTCACCCAATCATTATTTTTTATACGATGATTTTAACGGTAATGGAAATAAGGACTTCATTTTTGTTGACCACAACAAACTTAAAGTCTTTAACAGATTTAAGAAACTGCTTTTTTCCTATACCTTCAACGAAAATATTACGGTTCAGCCCGAGTTTTTCTCACTGGGAGACAAACAAAAAGTTTTGGGTATCGTAGCTTCAAAAGAAAAAACCATTTATTTGTTCGACAACAAAGGTAACATTCTGATAAACCAGGGGCTAACGGGAGAGACTCCGTTTACTGTTGGCAGCCTGAACAACAATCGCGAGGTAAACATCATTACGGCAACAGGAAGTACATTGTACAATTACAGGATTAAATAGCCGTTCCTTACTAACCAATATCTGGCTCTAAAGGTATTGCTTTCAAGAAATTTTCAAGAATCCTATTCTTTTCAATATAGATTTATATAAACCGGCTGCCGCCAAAAAAATAAACCTGTAAAAACCGAAACAGAAAATAGAATCCAATGACAATAAGTATTATGCCAAGAGAGAGATTGATTTTCCGCTCGGTAGTATCAGAAAGAAATTTGTTAGCCCAACGCAAAACGAACGACAGTGTTACCAAATAACTCCCAATGCCAAGTCCGCCAAATAATAAGAACAACAAATGTGTGTTGGTGGTGAATTTTTCGATAAGTCCTATTCGAGCTTCAATGTCAGCCACCGTAAGCCACCAAAAAATCATCATAGGATTTGTTGCGGCCAAAGAAAAGCCGACCACCAGCGATAGTCCGTTATGTTTTAATGCTTTACTCTCGCCTTTAACCTGGATAGTTTTTTTATAATTCTTTAATGTATGGCCACCCAAAACGAATAAAATAATACTACCGACAAGCCAAAAACCGGCCATTACAATCTTTTCTTTTAAAAACGGAGCTATACCAAAAAACGCAATAAATCCATACATTACATCAGATATTGTTGAACCCAGAACAACCATTAAAGCGGCTTTTACATGCCCTGCCAAAGCTCTTTTTGCTATTTCTATTTGCGTAGCCCCAATAGGTATAGCAGTAAAAAATCCCATGATATAAATGGCGATTAAGCCCAATGTCAAGTACATGATAAATCTTTTAGGTAGGAAATAATTTTATCGGTCATCTCTTTAAACACAAAACCAGAACCCAACAGTAAATACTTAACACCGTCATAAACCAGCAATTTTTTTAACAGCTGAGCCTGTTGCTCCAAAGGAAATTTCGTAAATGGGGAAGTTGCATCAGGATTGAACATGACAACACCACCCTCCCCATTTAGCCCCGATTTTTCCAGAAATAATTGTTTGAGCGTTTGGCAGGCAACCTGTAGATTTATCGCATCACCAATATTCAAATCGCTAATCACTAAATTAGATTTTGCATCTTTCCGATACAATACATTCTTCTTCTGCCTTTTATAAATCAGGTTTAAAAAAAATTTATTTCCGTAAAGAAGGCTTATAATCCATTCTGTGACAATTCGACCTCCATCCGGCCACATGTTGGTCAGATATGAAGAAAAAAGTGGTGCAATTTCAGCTAAATTTTTAGAAGAAAAGGTAATTCTTTTCCCCTGGCGTATATTTTTATGACGGCTTAATAAAAACTTAAACATCCGATTTTTGCTTCTTTATTGTACAAAAATACTGAATATAACCGCAACCGATATCTGCATTACAACAGATGCTGTTTTACGGCATAAAAGAGAAATCCATCCCCATTATTCCCGTACATGTTATGGCAACACTTTGACAGTTGGATTTTGAGTCGGGTTATTCAGGTCTATTCCTTTAACCTGAAGAAAGAAGATAAGCAGTCCGGCAGCAGTAGCCAACCCCGCAAAATAGAAAATGTAAACAATTCCTATAGTTTGCATGAGCAATCCCGATATTAAAGGTGAAATAACCATCCCGGCATAAAGCGCGGTCATAAACAGGCTTGTGGAAGATCCCATTCCATATTTCTTCCCTATTATGGTGTTGATGGCTGAAGTTGCCGGTATTCCCATCGCTCTTCCCGTTCCCCACAAAATATTCAGCATCAACAACAATATAAAATTTCCGGTTTGTGGAATAAGAACCAAACTTAAGATACTGAGTAAACCGCCCACAAGAATGAGCTTGTCCTTGGAAATTTTATCTGCCATTTTCCCAAAAGGAATTTGAAGAAAAGATAAAAACAGAATATTCACTGTGAGCATAATGCCAACCTGAGAAGGCGTTATACCAAAAGAAAAAGCATAAATAGACAAAAAAGAGAGCAGCGATCCCCTTCCCAAAGCAGAAACAAAACGAAATGTCAGTAGCCCCCTCATCACTTTTAGTTGTAAGATTTCTTTAAAAGAAGCCTGTTTGGAAGGCTTGTGTTTTCCTGTGAAAGACACTTCTTCAGGAAGAAAAAACAGAGCCAAAAAGAAAACCAAACCGGTTATTCCGGAAAGTGCATAAAAAGCAGCATCAATGCCGTAAGCATCATTCAGCACACCACCCAGCAAAGGCCCCAGCCCAAGCCCCACAAACCGGGAAACATTAAAATTACCCATGTACCTTCCCTCCTCACCTTTAGGAGAAATATCCCCAATAAAAGCCATAATAATAGGAAGTGTCATGGCAGAGGCAAAGCCTTGGAAAAAACGAACCAGAGAAAGTAAAAACTCATTGGTTGCAAAAACATAACCCAGCGAAAAAACACTGTACATGAGAAGTCCCAGTGCAATAATTTTCTTCCTTCCCTTTCGGTCTGATATTTTACCGATAAGCGGAACAAACAACAGCCGCGACAACGAATAGGAGCCAAAAATAATTCCAAGCCAGAGCCCTGAAGCGCCCATGTTTTTGGCATAAAGTGGCATGAGCGGTGCAATAATGCCCATTCCAAGCATTACCCCGAAGGCAGCTAACGATAAAACAAAAAAGGTTCTTTTTTTGAACAAACTTCGTCATTTTTTACAAAGGTGTGCCTTTTTTGTGAATGACAAGCGCAATAAAAGAGAAATAGATTATTTCGGCCAAAAGAGAATGACCAAAAAAGAATAAAACGCCGATTATTAATCAAATTGCCGCTTTGTTTCGTTTCCTTCACAAAGCGGCTTTGATTATAAATCAACGTTTACAATTGCATGTTTCAAAATATTTTACAGAACATTTTAAAATACAATTGATATAACTTATTCGGGAAAATAGGGTTTCCTTTAATTTTTTCTATTACAACAAAGAAACCATACTCTTTGCCCGGCAATGATTTGCTGTATGCTTTCTTTGCGAAAAGCATACAGAGAGAAAAAAACTATTAAAAAACATACAGAAGCTTTCCAATAGTTTCATGAAACAGTTAATTTAATACCGTTCTTTTCGGGGTGGCTTAGCTTCATTTACAACCAGATCACGACCATTAAGATTGTACCCGTTCAGGGCTTCAACGGCTTTTTCGCCATCTTCGTCATTAACAAAAGTAACAAAACCAAAACCTCTTGAGCGATGTGTGTACCTGTCTTTCAGGATTACAAGATCTTCAATTTCACCATGCTGGGAAAATGCTGCATTGAGATCATCTTCTGTAACACTCCAGGCAATATTCCCAACAAAAATTTTTTTTGACATAATATTTAAATAATTAAAACATAAAATATTGAAAGCTTCCGAAAATCACTAAATAAATTTTACGGTTGCATTTCTTGCTACAAACCTAAGGAAAATCCAATTAATATTACACAAGTCTTTAAATTTATTTTTATTACGCTCCAATTTGTTATGAATACAAATAAGAATCAGATATAGTATCCTCAATAAAGCCAGACACAGCATATAAACAAAAAATTATACAAAAAGGAATCTCAGGATTCAGGAATAAAACACACTTTCCCAACAACAAAATTGTTTTGGTAGAGGGAGATTCTGGTTCGATTGTCCGCTATTCTTACAAGATATTGCCGTTTCGCCATAAACTCTATCTTTGCATCCCATTTTCAAAAAGATGAGCAGTAACAACAACATCCGCATAAAGAACAAAAGGGCATTGCGCGAGTATTTCATCCTCGACCGCTATTTGGCAGGTATTGTGCTTACAGGGACAGAGATAAAGTCTATCCGGAACGGAAAAGCCAGCCTCGCCGATGCATTCTGTGTGTTTGAAAACGGAGAGCTATTTGTCAGAAGCATGCACATTGCCGAATACAGTTACGGTTCGTATAACAACCACATAGCCAAACGCGACCGCAAACTGTTACTTACCGCACGCGAATTGAAAAAGCTAAATACTAAAGTCAAAGAAAAAGGCTTTACCATTATCCCCACCGTCCTGTTCATCAACGAGCGCGGACTGGCAAAACTGGAAATTGCTCTGGCGCGCGGGAAACATTATTACGACAAACGCCAGGACCTGAAAAAACGTGATACACAAAGGGAGATTGACCGGCATTTGAAACGGTGATGTGTTAACCGGTCATTCATCATTCTTCATTCTTCATTCATCATTCTTCATTCATCATTCATCATTCATCATTCTTCATTCATCATTCGTCATTCGTCATTTCCTATTTCATGCCCCGCTCTTTCTTGATTGTTTCATAAGCTTCATTGACTTTAAGAAATTTTTCTTCAGCAGCTTTTTTTACATCTTCACCCAAATGGCTGACCTTATCAGGATGGTATTTTTTAGCCATTTCGCGATAAGCGGTTTTAACCTCTTCATCCGTAGCAGAAGCAGCAATACCCAGAATTTTATAAGCGCTCTCTGTATCTTTTACGAACATGGCCTTAATAGACTGAAAATCAGCAGCGCCAAGCCCCATGGCCATAGCAATCCGTTCTATCATTTCTACCTCTGACGAATCGGCATTTCCATCTGCCAGTGCTACACCAAAAAGATAATGCATGAGCTGCAACCGGGCAGAATAATCCATAAACCGCCCAATCTGCTGACTCACTTCCACCACATCAAAATCCTTTTTGAGAATATCTCCCAACAACTGGATATAATGTTTTGCTCCTTCCACACCAAAGTTGGTCACAAAAAATTTCTTAACATAATCCAACTCAGATCTTTTCACCGTGCCATCCGCTTTCATAATAGCAGCAGTGAGTACCAGCAAACTTACATTAAAGTCACCGGCTGTAGTAGGCATTCCGGGACGAAAAGAGCGCCCCCCCGTCTGCTGCCCTTGAAACATGGAACCCAGCACATAGCCCAAAATACCACCAATGGGGCCGCCGAAAGCCCATCCAAGACCACCACCAACCCATTTGGCATAACTCCCCGAATTGCTCCGGCGGGTGGAAGATGTTCCTGAGGATTGATACGGGCCGCTATCAACATCACCACTATCATTCTCAGGACGCTGACTATTGGACGGCTCTCGCCATTTCATAATGAAGTAAAAAGCAAAGCCCACTAATACAAGCAGAAGAAGGTAACCCATAGTTAAAAAGTTTTAAGATTGATCGATCATGTATTCTTTCTCTTCAAATCCAATACCATAATTCTCCAGCTCTTTCAGAATAGGATTATACATATCCTGGTCGATGGGACGATGTATACCCGTTTTTTGGATTTTTCCCGTGGCTAGTAATTTAGTAGCAATACCAAGAGGGAGTCCGACAGTTTTAGCCATTGCCGTTTTTTCACTGTTCTCTCCTGTTACCGCCATAGCAGAAACAATCATCTTCTGTTCTTCACCCAGCCGGTATTTAAACTCATGCTGCATGATGAGTAAATCTTTATCGTCAGGGTCCATAGCCCATTTTTCTTCCAGCAGTTTTTGCAGAATTTGTGCCGGAGTAGCATTTTTCAGACCAATTTTGCGTTGGTCGAAAATTCCAAGCCATTTCAACTTTTCCAAAACAACCGGATCAGCGGCATTCTGACAGTACGCCTGTAATTTAATCTCCACCGGAACATTGGGTTCGTACTGCATAAACGAATTGATAAAATCGCGGTAAGTCATGTTCTCCGAATCCTCCATAGTATATGTATCATCCGTTGCACCGAGTTTTACAAAGACATCCCAGGCTTTGGCATATCCGGGCCGGCGAATAGTGCCACGATACATAGAAGGAATATCTTTCAGCCCGTAGATTTCACGGTATCTCAACGAATCCCGATTGGCATAAATCTCAAAATCACCATATTGCAGAATCTTACGATTGATAATCCGGTCAAACAACCTGAAATACGGGGTATACTTATAACGGCCCTGCTGAATAAACTGCGACACACCGTTGCCGGCAAGAACCACATTACGCGGATTCCACGTAAGTTTATAGTTCCATGGATTGTTATCGTATTCAGGCGCTACCAATCCGCCGGTAAAAGAGTTAAAAGAGCGTATCTCGCCACCCATTGCTTTGATACGATGGATAATCCGCATGGCCGACATGTGGTCGATACCCGGGTCAACACCGAGTTCCATCAAAATGGGAACTTTTGCCTTTTTGGCCTGTTCATCATACTCCTTTATTTCATCCGTAACATAAGAAGCTGTCAGCATGGGCTTCCGCAAATCAATACATTTCTTGGCAACAAGATGATGCATAAAAGCCGGCAACATGGAAATAACAATATCTGCTTTGGCAATGGTACGCCAACTTTCCATATCGTCGTTAATATCAAACACAATGGCTTTCCCCCGTGGATTACCGTTTACTTTTTTTTGTGCAAGCTTTTCATTCACATCGGCTACGGTTATGTGCCAGTCATATTCGGGAGCATTTTTTAACAAGTACTCAATGAGACTTTGTGTGGACAATCCTGCACCAAGAACAAGGATATCTTTCATAAGATTATTTATTATATGCTTTAAAAAAAGTCATCAAACTTTTTGACGACATTTAATTATTGGTTAATATATTTCTCAAGATGTTTATAATCAGGTGTTAATTCTCCATGGTATAAAATCATGGCTTTTTTCAACGGATCAGGAACCAGCAATTGTTCGAATGGCACTTCAAAATCGGCTTTCAGTAATCCGGGAAGAAACTTTATCAGTGCATCACTAAAAGCCTGTGAAGCTTCACGTGGTAACTCACTGGGCAAAATATCCACTGCCATATCCAGAATACCTTCGCCATCAAAGCCCATCGTTGGTTTCCGGGTTATTGGATTGTAAACAAAAACCGGATCTTCAATGACGGTTCCTTTATGGGTTATTTCCACAGAACCATCCGGATCGCAGGTAACATCACCAATTACTTCAAGCTTCAGGTTTCCCTTGTTCCACAGAGTTTCCAGATAATCTTTGGTAACAATTCGGGGATAACGGTCATCCCAGTACATGCAATTCATTAACACGGTAAGATGGGGAAGGTACTGCTCAAAAACGCCCTCAAAACGTTCGGGATA
>WFNG01000009.1 GCA_015488735.1 Bacteroidales bacterium
GAACAGGATAGAAATTTGATTTAATGGGAAAATCAGTCTCATTTACTTTTCAATTGCCTTTGGTAAGTAGCGAGGTTTTGTGCATCATAGCAGACAAAATAAACTTCTTCAGGGAGGCTGTTTTCCGAGAGGAATTTCTTTACAGTTTTGATGGCAATTTCAGCTGCCAGTTCTTTAGGGAAACGATAAATTCCTGTGCTGATGTTTGGGAAAGCAAGGCTTTTGCAATTATTGTCCTCGGCTAACTTCAGTGCTGTTTCATAACAGCTTTTAAGCAGTTCGGGCTCATGGTCGTTCCCACCACGCCACACAGGCCCCACAGCATGGATTACAAATTTTGCGGGAAGTTTATATCCTTTGGTAATTTTTGCTGATCCCGTTAAACACCCATCTAATTGCATACATGCTTTCAGTAGTTCATGGCCGGCAGCACGATGGATGGCGCCGTCAACGCCACCACCGCCAAGCAAAGTGCGGTTGGCTGCATTTACGATGGCATCTACCTGCATTTTGGTAATATCTCCGCTGATGAGTTTTATTTGTGAAGTTCCCATAGTATTACTGCTTTGTTTTGGTATTGGAGTTTTTCAATACTTCCAGTTTTTTATGCATTTTACGGTATTTTCTGCGCCATGCTTTTTTGCTCCAGTATTTTCCCCATGTAATGTTGGTCCACAGCCTTTCGTGAAAGTAATATAAAATCAGCTTAGACACAACATCTATGCTGGCCGCAGCACTGGCCAGGTGCAGCGCATCAAAGCCGGCTTTGTGTGTTGAATAGCGCGCAATAACATAAATAATGACAAAAGTTGCTGCCGAAGCAATTACACGCCAACTGAGTGCTTTTAGGATGCTACGTGTAGGACTGTCTTTTTTCAGGTATTTGGATTTTACCATTTTTTCCTTTTTGGGGGGTGTAAAATTAGGTAAAAAAGTAATGGTTCAGTTTCTGAATAAACGCATCATGCACAAGGGTATTGGAAGCCACAATTTCTTTTCCAAAGATATAATTCTGGTCTTCGTTAAATCTGCTTATTTTCCCGCCCGCCTGTTTCACAATAAGTGCACCTGCAGCCACATCCCACGGATTAAGACCATATTCATAAAATAATTCAAAGCGTCCTGCTGCCACATAGGCCAAATCAACAGCTGCCGAACCCAGCCGGCGAACACCACGGCTGCTTTGCATAAGATCTTTGAAAAGAGCCAGGTAAGGGTCAAGCAGGGAATAATCGTAATAAGGGAATCCCGTGGCAATAAGCGACTTGTCGATAAGTTTTGTGTCTGTCACTTTAATTTTTTTTCCATTTAGCAAGGCCGGCCCGTTTTTCCAGGCATAAAAACACTCTTTCAAATTAATTTCGTAAACAACACCTAAAACGGTTTCATCTCCATCATTCAATGCTATGGAAATGGAGTAAAGCGGAATTTTATGGATAAAATTGGTGGTGCCATCCAGCGGGTCAACAATCCAGTTGTAACGGTCTCCCCGTGCCAGCTTGTCATCTTCTTCAGCTATGAAACCGGCTTCAGGCAACATTTTGCGAAGTTCAGCAATAAGAATGTCTTCTGATTTTTTATCTACATAGGTTACAAGGTTATGGATTCCTTTGTACTCCACATCGGTTTCGTCCAGTTTATTAACCTCATCGCGAATCATTTTGCCCACGGATTTACTTAGGGTAACCACCTGGTTTGTCAGTAATTCAAGATTCATGTTCCTGTCTTTTATGTGTTAATTTTTTATGAATTTTCATAACTTGTGGAATAAGAAAATGGTTGCCATCATTAACAATGACAAAGTTGGCCAGTTTGTTTTTTATTTCATCGGCCCACTGACGTTGCATGCGGTTTCTAATTTCTTTATCTGAGATACCATCCCTGTTTTTGACACGTGAAAGCCGGATGCTTTCCGATGCCGACACGTTGATGATCATGTCAAACTGTTTTTCAAGACCATTCTCATAAATCACAGCCGCTTCATGTAAGGTGTAGGGATACTGACGGTTTTGCATGAGCCACATCTGGTATTTTTCTATAACTTTCGGATGAATAATGTCATTCATGATTTTCAGATTCTTCTTATCGCGAAAGATTATTGCAGCCAGCTTTTCTCTTTTCAAGTGCTTATTATTATCAAAGATATCACTGCCGAAGGCTTTTTCAACAGCCGAAATAATATCCGGGTTATCATATAGTTTTTTGGCCTCCAAATCTGCATAAAATACCGGAACACGCAGGCTTTCAAATATTTTGCAAACCGTTGTCTTCCCGCTCCCTATATTTCCCGTTATCGCTATTTTTAGCATGCTTACTTTCCCTAATTTATTATGATAAATTCCACGTCAGGAGGATTTATTCTGACATTGCTCACGTCTTTCGGAGAGGATACTACTTCCAGCCTGAGGGTTTTAACATTTCGAAGATTAATATTTTTGATATTAGGAATTATTTTAAATTGTTTTGCGTGTATTTTTTCATAATCGCGGATAAAAACATTGAAACTAACAGATACAGTTGTGGGAAAAGTCCGGATTTCAGGATGTATATCAGAAACACTAACCGGAATTTGGATTTTTCGTTCAGTATATCGTTCCACATCAAGTCTGACAATGACTTTAGAAGGGTTCAGCCTGAGTATCTCAGGATACGGATTTTGAATGTTCACCTGTATCTTTTGGTTGCTTTCAAGTTTTTCCAAACGGACTATGGATGTTTTTAATGTTTTTAGCGTATCGAGTATTTGCCGCGGACCATAAACAGTGATGTAGTCGGGGATGAGTTTAGAACCATAAAGCCTGAATTGACTTTTAAAGCTCAGGTCAAGACGGGCTGATAATTTAATCCTTTTTTTATGCAGATGTTCCATGGTAAAACGAAGCTCCGGTTTTCCAAATTCAATCTCCCGGTCATTAACATCTAAAGACTGCGCTACACTTTCGCGTAAGTTCGACGTGTTAATAACATAATTGTTTCTGGCCTCTTTCCTAATGTTATTTCGCAAAAGATTAACATCCAGACTGTCGAGTTTTCTATGTAGCATAAGGTCTAATAAATTGTACCCGTTGGATTTAAAACGAACAGTTAACGAGCTGTCTTTTATGGCAGTAACTAATTTCCCCATGGGAACATGGGTGAATTTCACTTTCATTTGGTAGCTAACAGAATAATTGTCTGATAGTTTAATGAAAAACCAAAAGCCGGTAGCCAGAAGAATACAGATAAAAAAAGCCAAATGATCTCTTTTTCTTTCAGTATTCCGGTTTTCATGCTTGTTGCTGCTATCAGGCATTCTTGTTAAACTTTTTTTATTTATCGCGGTAAAGATAAGCAAAACTATAGTTGTTCATATTTGTTTCTATTTGGATTTTATTTTTTCAGGCTTCTAGTCTTTGTTCCTCAATTTGTTGTAAAATATTGCTGAAAGTTATCAACATGCCGTTATGTTAATGGCTATTTATTTAATTTTGTTTAAGCGGACATTCACTTAATATTAATCAGCAAATCAAGTAAATACATTGAATAAGGCCATGTTTTTAATTTACGATACCGAAACAACAGGATTACCTCAGGATTATAACGCACCATTAACAGACTTTGAAAACTGGCCACGGTTGGTGCAGCTCGCCTGGCAGATTCACGATGAAAAAGGAAACCTTGTTGATGTTAAAAATTTCATTGTCAAACCCGATGGCTTCATTATTCCGCGGGCTACGGAAAAAATTCATGGAATCTCCACGGAAAGAGCTTTGCGTGAAGGAAAGCCGTTGGGCGAAGTGTTAAGAGAATTTGTTTCTGCTTTACAAAGTGTAAAAGTTGTAGCCGGGCACAATGTGGAATTTGACAATGCGATTGTTCGTGTGGAATGTATGCGGAACAAAATGGAATGTCCGCTTACCGAAAAAATTATTGTGGATACAAAAGGCGTTTCCACTAATTATTGTGCCATTCCCGGTGGCAGAGGCGGAAAATTTAAATGGCCCAAACTTTCAGAATTACATATTAAGCTCTTTGGCGAAAATTTCGATGCGGCCCATAATGCATCGGCTGATGTGCAGGCTACCGCCCGATGTTTTCTGGAACTTATCCGTTTGAATGTAATACAGGCAGAAATGTTGGGCCTGCCTGAA
>WFNG01000010.1 GCA_015488735.1 Bacteroidales bacterium
GAAAATTGTTTTAGTTTTAGATCTGTTATATATCTCTAAAGCCCTGCAAGGTATTTTGAAAATACCACAATGCCGCGACCAGCTGAATGTTGTTCGAACACGGTAAATATCGGTATATTATCAAAGCGGCTTTGTGAGAAAAACAAAATAACGCAGTAATCTGATTAATAATCAGGCTTAATCTTCATCGTTATAAATTTTCTCATCGGGCAAAGTCGCACCTTCGGCATCGCCTTCTGTGTCACGACTTTTCATTTTCTGCGTCAGGAAAACTTTGTAAAACTCATGTTGTATGACCAGATCCATAATCTCATTGGTTCCGGTCCAGATAGTAATAAGCCGGATATCGCGGAGCAGCTTTTCAACCGGATAAACGTTGGTATATCCAATGCCACCCATCATCTGCATGGCGTGGTTTACCACTTTCCAGGCTGACTCGGTAGAGAACTTTTTGGCTTCGGAAACCATTTGTCGGATTTCTCCTGCCGGAATAGGAGCATCTGCGGTTTTAGCAGCCATATAGTTTATGGCTCTGGATGCATCCAGCAACGTCAGGCTGTCGGATACTTTGGCACTCACCGCTTCAAAAGCTCTGATTTTTTGGCCAAAAGCTTTCCGTTTATCTGCATAGCGGGCTGCCACTTCAAAAGCACCCCTTGCCATTCCCACAGCACCACCGGCAGAAGTCAGCCTTTCGGGAACCATCATTTGGTGAAACACACGTGTTCCGTTGCCAATACCGGCTTCTCCGCCAAGTACATTTTTCAACGGCACTGCGGCATTTTTAAACACCAGCCGGCCTGTTCCACCCCCACGCGTTCCCATAAGTCCGTAAACATGCTCCACTTCTACACCCGGACCACGTTCCACAAGAAATGCCGTCATGGCTTTTTTGGCATCTGTAATTCCTTCCACTTTGGCATAAACCAACAGCAGGTCAGCTCCCTCGGCACCCACCACGAAACGTTTTTGTCCATTCAGATAGAACACATCCCCTTTGCGGGTGGCTTTGGTTGTGGCAGCAAAAAAATCGGAACCGCCACGAGGCTCTGTAAGGCCTTCTGCCACCCCGATATCCCCTTTCAACATGGGAATCAAAAAACGTTTTTTTTGTTCCTCGGTACCAAAAACATGAATGGCTTCTCCAACAATAGAAAAAAGAGAATAAAGACATCCCAGCGAAGTGCCCAGCACGCCTACCTCTTCCAGCGCCACCATTTCACTGGTCCATGGCATCCCGGAGCCACCCCATTTTTTATCAAAGCGAAGGCCTAAAAGATTGCGCTTTCCCGCTTCGCGGATGAATTCCATGGGATAACGTATTTTGTCAGCATCCATATCCAGCAACAGCTGACGGGGAATCCATTTTACAAAGTCCTGCACTTTTCCGCGCAGGGCCATTTCTTCTTTTGTTAACAATTGATCCATTGACATGATATGTAATTTTATTAAAGGAAAACAATTAGGACATTATTCATTTTTTATATAAGCCTGTTTTAATTCTATCTGTTCTTTTTGCACAGGATAAAGGTAGATGTTTTTAAGATAATGTATATACAGAGAACAGACTTTTATTTTCTATGTTGGAAAGCATAGTCCATTTCATCTCCCAGATACCGGAAAACCATTTTGCATCGGGCTATTTCGTAAATATGCATATAGTATCCATGTGTTAAACTTTGAAATTAGTCCGTAAAATATTAGGAAGTGCCGCTTTTCTTTTTAATTTTGAAAAATGAAAACCTACCCCCCCATAAATATTTTCTCCGTTGTAGGAATAAGACTATATTTCACTTAAATTTATATATTTCTGTTTTTTTCTTCAAATATTTTCAGCTATTGGTTCCAATGATGTTCACAATTCAATATATGGCAATACACTTTATACCTGTTCGGTTTTTTACACTACCAAACGTATTTTTAGACTTGGAAAGAATAAGTTCGACTGAATTTGCCACTCCGTGTTTGTGCAATGGACATGTAGTGGCTTTTTCTTTGGAGTAACCAAAAGGTATTTTTTATAACAAGTATTATTGAATATTAATAAATAACTATGAAACAAAATTTTCTTAGGACAATGCTACTGGCATTGCCCCTTTTAGGCTTTCTAAATTTATCGGCCCAAAACAAAACCGACAAGTTTGCCGTAAAACCCAAAAACACCTTGCTTGTGGGCGTCAACCTAGCAGTAAACCGTTCTGATAATGAACTCTCCTGTTTTTACAGAAATGAGTATATTCGGAGATTTGGACGGCTTTTTGAAGGAGGTATCGGTTTAGGATTTTTTAATTATCAGGGCTCTCCAATGACCATTACATATTGGAATGGCCACAATAATGAGGTTTATAATACATTTATCCAAACTTCGATTGTTTCACTTGATATCATGGGTTATGTTGATATAGTATATACAAGAAGAAGCTTACTTCGCCTCGGTGCCGGCTATTCCATTCGTTTTGACAAAACCTTATTTCCTTACCACACCTTCGCGGTTAAAAATAGTGTCGGAGAGTTCCTTTACACAACAGATTACACGAAAAAAAATGGAACAGACGGCGGTTTTATTATCCATTTGAGTTATGGTTATCGCATAACCTCCCGTTTCACCACTGCTCTTAGTATGCGCTATTATGATGAAGGCAAGTATGTGGCGCTTTCAATGATTGGTCTTGATTTTAGTTATTCATTTTAAAATAAAGAGAAGATGATAAAAAAAGCTGTTTTTTATGGAGTATCGTTGTTTTGATTCCACTCCTGATGCAGGGACAAAACACAAAAACAAAAAGAGGATTTGTTAAATTTGGTACCGGATTATATTTGGATATCAGCGGGTTATATCTTCATAAAACTTATAAAGATCCAATTTCCGGACTTTCGCCTACTGCTGTGGTTCCTGGCAAAACCCTTTGGATAGAAGGAGGGTACAAACTCAATAACGGGTTGATTTTATCGGCAGGTGCCATGTGGGAACTTACCCTCGACAAACGCATTGACGTTGTTTATCATGGCCAAAAGGAACTTGATTTTGAAGAAAATTATTCTGCCAGTATCGGCTATGAAATTCATTTGGGTAAAAGAAACTACTTTACTCCCTCTTTGGGTTTGTTGTTCGACCGGCTGACCACATCAACAGCCGAATATGATAATCCTTACATTCATAATGATACTCTTTATATTTCTAACCCTGTCATATCCAAAATTGTTGATACTGAACTGGGATTGGTCCTTTCGCTGGATTACTATTATCAGTTTAATAATAATTTGTTTGTAGGAGCTCGTGCCGGAGTTTACTATATTCTTGGTTTTGAGGGCATAACATTGACACCAGTGTTGGGAGTTAAGTTTTGACAAAAAATCTGGTTTCGGGTTTCATGCCACAGCTTCTTACCGGAACATTATTTAAACCGCCACCCAATTTTGAGTTGAGCCGTTAGCAAAGGATAATCCTGAAAATAAAACATGGAACTCAAACTCAGTGAAGCCGATAAGCCCCAGTTGTTGATATAACTTACCCCAATGGGGATTTGAATGTAGGTCATCCGCGTGTAATAATAATCGGAACCTATCAGAACCCCAGTATAAGGTGTAAACCGGGCCTTGGAATTTGTTTTGTTTAGATGGAAAGTTGCCCCCAGCGAGTAATAATAATAGTCATAAAATTCTGTTCCCATATTTAGCTGAAGATCAACCTGCGGGATGATGAAATAATCAAAGGAAAGTAAAAACATACCTCCTGCATCTCCTAAATTACCTGGATAAGTGGCGGCAAGGCATATCCCGGTGCTAACGCCAAAAGGCCTGTTTACCCGCGGGTTTTTATTTCCGAAATCTTCGACATAACCGTTTTTATAAACGATTTTGGATACTTTTATCGGTTTAACGGAAAAAACCACCCCGTTCGGATAGTCTGAAAACCGGTATTCTATGGACTTTCGGCTGTTTTTCAGAACTTTTACATTAAATTGTTTGTGGTTTTTCAGGATAAGTGTATCCTGGCCTTTTACGGTAATTGTAAGGAAACCAATGAATAAAGCGATAAGTAATAATGATTTTTTCATTGAAATAATTTTAAAATATAATAAAATAATGCGTACTGGAAAATACAATAATCATACCACTTGAAGAAAACAGAAAATTATCCTCTTTTGTGTCTGCTATCAGACTTTTTTCAATTTATGTAAAATTTAATACAGAAATCAACCCGCCATTTTAATTTTATTGATTATGTTTGACAACTTAACAAAACATAAATTTTCTCTAAATGAAAATCAACAAATCTGTTATTGCACTGTTCTTTGTTATGATTTTTTCTGTCCAGTTATTTGGCCAGGAACGTAACACAACGGTAGCTTTTCCACAATATTCTTACAAACCGGACAAGAATTATTTTAAATCGTACTGGACAGCCATAAAAAAAACAGCAACCGGCCCTGCCCATTGGGGGAAAAAAGAATGGTTTGCTTTTGGTGGTGTTGTGGTTGGGGGAACAGTACTCTATATTTATGATGGGCAGATCAGAAATTTTTTCCAGGAACACCGTACTCCAGGTACTGATAAAATATCAAAATACGGTTTTGAACCCTGGGGAAGCGGCATTTATACCCTGCCCCTGCTGGGCGGTTTTTATCTTTACGGACTTTCTGCCAGGAACATAAAAGCACGGCAGGTTGCCATGGCCGGGACACAAGCTTTTATCATGGGGGCCATCAGTGTCGAAATATTAAAAACCATCTTTGGCAGGCACCGTCCCTATCAGGATATTCCGGCCAATCCCAGAATCTGGACAGGCCCTTTTGGTTCCTTAGATTACAACTCTATGCCTTCAGGCCACACCACTGTAGCTTTTGCAGTGGCAACAGTGTTTGCCTCGGCATACAAAGACAAGCCCTGGGTAGGTGTACTTTCTTACGGATTAGCTACCGGCGTGGCACTCTCACGACTTAACGATGACAAACACTGGGCTTCCGATGTTTTTATCGGGGCTGCTCTGGGTTATGCCGTGGGAAAAACGGTTTACCATATCATGGAAGGGCACTCAAAACTGACCGTGGGTCTTTCCAACACCGGTGGCATTGCTCTGGTTTATCACCTTTAATAGATAATTTTTCTTTACCGGGTCAATGCATAAATGGCAAAAGATGCCAGCCAGTGTCCGCCCATGTAATTGTCGCCCATGAGGTTGGGAAGCGAGAATTTCATTTGCGTGTTAGCCACCGGAACCAGATAACCAAATTCGGGATACTGTTTGGCCAGCCCGTACAAACACCACGCCCGGCTGAAGTTAAGGCCGTCGAGGTGCACCATGGTGCCGTCTTTGCGATCGGAGACTACCCCCGGCGCCCAGGTAAAATTTTTGTTCATTAGTTCGGGCAGGAATTTTTTCAGCCAGTTTTTAAATGCCGCTTCAGGCAACACTTTGCGCATAATGTCCATCTCTTCCATGGCGGGCGAAAGAAAATCGTAGCCACCGGGTTCCCACCGCAACGGATAAGCACTGTCAGCCAGGTAAAAATCTTTGGCTCTTTTGGTGATGAGGTTTTCAAAAGCCGTGTCTTGAACCGTTTGGGCATAATCCATGGCAAAAGAGAGGCCGAAAGCTGTATTGGTATGTGTTCCCACCCGAATGGGATAGTGTAAACGGGGAAGATAGTTTTTGTACAAAGCGACGATTGTATCCGTCAGCGGTTGGAGGTTCGATTCCAGCTGGCGTGCCAGCGGAGTGTGCCAGGTGTGCAATTCTGCAGCCAGTTTAAGCAGCCAGGCCCAGCCGTAGGTTCGTTCAAACAGGTGGTTTAATTTCGGTTTGAAGTATGCCGCTTCCCGAAGGATGTTTTCTTTCGATATCTGTTCCAATAAAACAGCTTGGATGGTGTCTGCTTCTTTCAAACCGGGAAATACTTTCAACAGTTTCACCAGCGACCAGTGGCCATGTACCGACGAATGCCAGTCGAAGCAGCCGTAAAAACAAGGATGCATTTGGCGTGGCGTCTTGAGGTCTTTGTCGGATGTCAGTACCTCGCCGGGTTTGTTAGGATACTGTTTGTGGATACATTCTAACGGCAGTTTCACCAGTTTTTCCGCTTCTACACGGGTCAGGTGGAGCGGTTTGGCCGTTAGGGTATTTTTTTCATTGACAGGCTGTTTTCCGGAATGGCATCCGGCAAAAGCCAGTATTAAGAAAGGGATAAGGAGGTATTTCATGGGAAATCTATTTTTTCTTATTCTACGAATTTATGAAAATTTAAAATAAGAACATTTATTATTTTAGATTTTCGCCGATTTTTAAAATAACAGAGGACTTTATTTCAAACTGTCCAAACATCTCCTGTTAAAAACGTTTGCCTTGTTCTCGCCGTCAGGCAGAAAATAAAAACCTAAAAACAATTCTCACCTTAAAGCACCCCCGGGAAAAGGGCCTTTCTGTCTTTCGGATAGTCAGGAAAATAACGGTGATACCACCGGTGATGATCCAGCGCACGCGGAATCAGATTGGCTGCCGTCCATAAGGCAAAGGAAAATGCCGGCAGGCACCATCCCATAAGTGCCCATCCTGTCCATTCGATGATTTCGCCCAGCAGGTTAGGGGAAGATATTTTTTCAAACAGAGCACCATGCGGGATATAATAGCCTTTTTTACCTCCTTTGCGGAGATTGAGTAATGCCTGATCTGAAGAAATATTAATGTACATCCCTGTAAAAAACAGGATGATTCCCACAATAAACTGCCAGCTCCAAAACCACGATATGGGGTAATGAGGGCTGAGCGTGCCAAACCAATAGCCGTTGAAAAAGCCATTGGAAAAATTAAAAAACAGTGCCAGCAATACGATAAGCCAGGGCATTTGCTTTCCGTTTTCACGAATGCGAAAAGGGAAAATAAAAATCCGGTTGAAATAATGCAGCATAAACAAACCGTAAAAAACATAGACGGGAGCAGATTTTTCCGCACTTCCTCTGAAGAAAAACCAGGAAAAAATAATGGCTACCGGCAATTCCATCAGAAACCATCCCAGCCGATTGTTGACCATTGGCCCCCAGGTATTCCGCGAGTGACGGCCATACGGAACGGTAATGCGTAACAAAACAAGGAAGATGACAACGGCCAAAGCTATCCAGGCATACAAGAACTGAAAAAAAAGTTTTTCCGGTATCATCGGTCAAAGATATTGATGTTTTTTAAACCAATCGAGCGTATCAGCAACGGTTTCTTTCAACGGTCGGGGTGAGAAGCGCAAATCTTGTCGTGCCTTATCGTTGCTAATATGCCTGTTGGCCGATTGTAAAATAGACAGGCTGGTTTGGGTGTACAACGGTGCTTGCTTTCTCCATTGGAAATACATCGTCATAAACGGGACGCCTATTCGGGCCATCCAAAAAGGAAATACCGGTAACCGGCATTTTTTAGCGCGATGAGCACAAACCATCGAGGCAAGTGATGCAAGACTTTGCCATTCACCTGAAAGCAGATAACGCTCGCCGGGCACTCCTTTTTCCATAGCCATAATTGCAGCCTGTGCCACATCACGCACATCCACCCAGTTGTAACCACCCGGAACCAGCCCGGGCAGGCGGCCTTTGTAAATCAATTGCACCACTCGTCCGAGATAAGAAGGCTGAAAATCATAAGGTCCGATAATGGCTGTCGGATTTAAAACGATGACCTGAAAACCGGGGCGGTTCTGCTCCAGGACAAATTTTTCAGCCAGGGCTTTGGTTTTTTCATATACCATTTTAGAATACAAAGCCAGCGGACGGCTTTCGTCCAAAGGTTTGTCTTGCGGAGTTTGTTCCAGCGCATGGATAGAACTGAAATGAATAAACCGGTTTACGCCGGCTTTCTGTGCGATAATGGCCAGATTCCTGGTTCCTTCCACATTAACCTTATAAACTTCGTCATAATTTTCGCTGCCGATGGCAATCTTCACAGCCAAATGAATAACTACTTCCCGGTCGTGGCAAAGGCGTTTCAGCGATACCGGGTCATCGAGGCCGCCTTGAACGGTTTCCACATTCAGGCCCTGTAATGCACGACTGCCGGTATGCACCAGCACCCGTACCTCGTAATTTTCTTTCAGTAAAAGCCTGACGAGACAGGCCCCCACATGACCATTGGCCCCTGTTACCGCAATTTTCATGGATGAATTTTAGGCGAAAGGTAGGAAAAATCCGGTTATTCCATAGCCTTAAATCCTTTTTCAACGGTGGAGCGAATGAGAAACAAAAACCATCGCAGTGGAATAATTTTTCTTATCATCAGCAACATTTTTCCCTGGGAACTTGAAGGATAACGCATTTTTTTACAGCGACTTGTGGCTGCTTTCCAAATGGTTTGGGCTACCACCTCCGGGCCGGGAGCCTCGTCACCAAATTTGTTTGCATTGGATAATGTTACTTTCTCGTAAGTATCATAATCCGTAAAACCCTTCTTTTGAAACACATCTTTGGAGCGGGAGTAGAAATCCGTTTTTATGGCTGCCGGTTCCACCAGCTTTACCTGAATATTGAAAGGTCTTAGCTCAAACTGCAACGACTCAGAAAATCCTTCCACTGCCCATTTTGTAGCATGATATACGCTGTATACAGGAAAAGTAATCCGTCCTCCCACCGACGAAATATTGATAATCCGGCCTGCTTTCCGTTTTCTGAAATGCGGCAGAAAAACACGGGTTACATTCATCAGCCCGAAAACATTGGTATCAAACTGTTTTTGAATCTGGTTGGGTTCCGCTTTTTCAAAAATTCCCACTGCGCCATAGCCGGCATTGTTGACCAGCACATCCACGTCGCCGAAGGCTTTCAAAGCGCTTTTCAATGCTTCGGTAATGGTTTCGGGTTGCGTAACATCCAGCCGGAAAAGCCGAATATTTTCAAAGCTTTGTAAAGATTGTTCTTTTTCGGGAGAGCGCATGGTAGCTGCCACATTCCAGCCTTTTTTGGCAAAAAGTTCAACGGCTGCGCGGCCGATACCGGAAGAAGCTCCTGTGATAAAGATTGTTTTTTTCATAGTTTGATAGATTTATAAGCCATTTATTTCTTATTTACGGAGCAGCAACAGTACTTCTTTTACAGTCTTTACAGGAAGTTTGCAGGTCTTATTTTCGCACACATAAATCAATGTTTTTCCCGGAATAAAACGATCTTTCAAAAGGGGTGTTTCACTCTTTCTAAGGCTTCCGGCCACCAAGGCCGTGGTGTAGTTTTGTTCAAATTCAAGATTCAACTGTAATGCATTTTTGCCGGCAAAAACCACTTCCTGCGAAGGATAAAGATAACTATTTAACAACAGTGCCCAGTTGGAATAATAAGGTAGATTTTTCAGCAGTGCAGGATAAACCTTTTCCATCATGTTTCGTGCTATTTTCGAATCCTCTTCATTTTCAAAATAAACTCCGGCCTGTGCCAAAACCGACGCCATGGCCGAATTGGAAGAGGGGATAACATTATCAATAATTTCCATTTTCGGCTGAATGACAGGTCCTTCTTCGCTGTCCGCATACAAAAACATGCCTGTATTTTTGTTGTAAAAATGAAGTTGTGCATAGCGAATAACGCGTTGTGCACTCTGCAGCCACTGCTCGTCAAAAGTGTAGCGGTAGAGATCGAGAAAAGCTTGTGCCGTAAACGCGTAGTCATCCAGAAATCCCGGAACTTTCTCCTTTTCATTTCGGCGGGCACGCCACAGTTTCCCATCGGCTTCCATGCGTTGTGTCTTTATAAAATTTGCTGTTTTTTCCGCCATTTTAAGAAATTCCAGGTTGTCAAAAGCCCCATAAGCCGATAGCAGTCCGCTGATGACAAGCGCATTCCACGAGGTAAGGATTTTGGTATCGGTACCGGGTCGGGTACGCTTATCGCGGATAGTAAAAAGTTTTTTCCGGGATGCAGCAAGGCTGGTTTTTGCTTCCGGTAAGGACAGATTAAAAGCAGCAGCTGTCTTCTCCAAATCCTGCTGTACGAACAGGACGTTTTTCCCATTTTCCCAGTTCCCGGAAGCGGAAATAGAATAGTAAGCGTTAAAAAATGGCGCCTCTTTTCCGAGTACACGGTCGATTTCATTTTTCGTCCACACGTAATAATCTCCTTCACCGCCATCGCTGTCCGCATCCAGGGAAGCGTAAAAGCCACCTGTAGAAGATCCCAAATCTCTTTCCATAAATCCAATGGTTTGGTAAACAACGTTTTTATACATCGGATTATGGGTTATCCGGTAAGCTTCGGCATAAAGCTGAATCAATTGAGCATTGTCGTAAAGCATCTTTTCAAAATGGGGCACTTTCCAATGGCTGTCGGTAGCATAACGGGCAAATCCGCCACCGAGGTGATCATAAATTCCTCCTTGTGCCATTTTATCCAAACTCAACGTAACATATTTTAGCAGGGATTTGTCTTTGTTATGATAATATTCGTTTAGCAGAAACCGGTAATTGGAAGGCATGGGGAATTTTGGTGCCCCGGTGTTTCCACCCCATTTATCGTCGAAATGCCGGCTCCAAAGCAACAAAGCTTTATCCACATCCGGCTTTCTAAACATTTGTTTATCTGTTGACAGTTGCAATAAATCATTGTTGTGGACACCGGTGGCAATTTGTTCAGCCTGCTGCTTCAGCTTTTCAGGCTCTGTTTTCCACAATTCGCTGAGCTGTGTCAACACAGACATCCACTGCTTTGGCGGGAAATAGGTTCCGCCCCACACCGGACGGCCATCGGGCAGCGCAAAACAATTCAGCGGCCAGCCTCCCCGTCCGGTGAGCAGCTGAACGGCATCCATGTATTGATGGTCCACATCCGGACGTTGCTCCCGGTCAACTTTAATACAAATAAAATGGTCGTTCATAAGCTTTGCCACCGCTTCATTCTCAAAACTTTCTTTTTCCATGACATGGCACCAGTGGCAGGCAGCATAGCCGATGCTTACCAAAACCAGCTTGTTTTCTTTCCGTGCTTTTTCAAAAGCCTCTTTTCCCCACGGATACCAATTGACCGGGTTGTGCGCATGCTGTAAAAGATAGGGACTCGTTTCGTGAATCAAATGATTGGTATAAGGAATTTTTTTTGCTTCCATAGGCTTTTGCTGTGCGTTACAGGAAGAAAATGTCAGAAAAATTATCAGATAAAAAAGCTTGTGCATGGCCTTCCCGGGATTGTTTTGAAAGTACAAAGATACGATTAGTTTAGAATGATTCTGAATAATTTTCTTAACTTTGCAAAACGAATAGATTTTTCTTCAAAAACAGACCACATGGAAGAGCCGGTAATCGTGCAAAAGCACTCGTTGAAAATGGAAATGGAAGCCGGGACCTATTTTTGGTGTTCGTGTGGCCGAAGCAAAAACCAACCATTTTGTGACGGTTCGCACAGAGGGACCTCCTTTCGTCCTGTGAAAGTGCTACTCGATGAGCCACAACGCGTAAAATGGTGTATGTGTCGCCACAGCAAGGAGGGACCATTTTGCGATAACACACATCGTGAACTATAATTTTAGCAAGAACATTTTTCAGAGTTCAATGTAGGGATGATGCTAAATTTAATTACATTTACGGAATAATTTTATCCAAATATGGAGTATTTACCTAATTGGGAATTGTTCTCATAATGGGAAAAATCCATATATTTTCTTTCAAAACGTTTTATCACTCTGTTTTCAAGCATATTAATCAAAAAGGTACGAGGTTTGTTGGTAGATTACTATAAAATGTAGTATGGGAACAAAAAGAGAAAAAGAAATAGTATTTCCCATTTTGGGAATTTTGTTATTTTTGAATTTTATTCAGAATAATAAAAATATACAAAACTAATATGAAATAAGCCTGGCATGAAGCATCCGCTAAAAATATTCGTTGTTGAAGATGATCTGTTTTACGGGGAATTACTAAAACGCCATTTATCTTTGAATCCGGATAATGAAGTTCATCTCTTCAAAGCTGGAAAAGAGTGTCTTGACAAGCTATACCTGAAACCGGATGTGATTTCGCTGGACTACGGTTTGCCGGATATGGCAGGAGATAAGGTAATGAAAAAAATAAAAGAGGACTATCCTGAACTTCCCGTCATTATTGTATCTGGTCAGGAGGATATCAAAACGGCAGTAAAGTTATTACGCGATGGAGCCTACGATTATTTTGTAAAAGATACGGACACAAAGGACAGGCTGTGGAATACAGTAAATAACATCAGGAGACACAAAGATCTGAGCATTGAATTAGATGAGTTGAAAGATGAAATTAAGCAAAAATATGCTTTTCGGAATATTATAAAAGGGAGCAGCCCGGCCCTGCAGAAAGTTTTTTCTCTTATGGAAAAAGCAATTCACACCAGTATTACCGTTTCTATTTCCGGAGAAACCGGGACAGGAAAAGAGTTGGTGGCTAAAGCCATCCACTATAATTCGTCCCGGGCAAAAAAACCTTTTATTCCTATCAACGTTTCTGCCATACCTAACGAACTAATAGAAAGTGAACTTTTTGGCTATGAAAAAGGCGCTTTTACAGGAGCCAATACACGGAAAATTGGAAAATTTGAAATTGCCGAAGGTGGTACATTGTTTTTAGATGAGATTGCTGAAATGGATGCCAACATGCAAACCAAACTACTGCGGGTGATACAGGAAAAAGAACTTACACGCGTGGGAGGACACGAGGTAATAAAGACCGATGTTCGCTTGATAGTAGCCACCCATCGTAATCTGGCCGAAGAAGTACAAAAAGGAAATTTCAGACAGGATCTTTATTATCGCCTGCTGGGACTCCCCATTACGTTGCCGCCACTCCGGCAAAGAGGACTGGACGTTATCCTGCTGGCCAAATATTTCGCAAACCATTATTGCAAAGAAAACGGTCTGGAAAAGAAAACATTTACCAAAGCTGCACGAGACAAATTAATGGGTTATACCTATCCGGGAAATGTTCGTGAACTGGCAGCCATTGTTGAACTGGCAGCTGTTATGTCGGATGGAAAATATATCGATGAACAACATATTAGCTTTAATTCGGCAGGGGTTCCTTCAGATATTTTGTCGGAAGAGACAACACTGGCCGATTATAACATAAAAATTATCCGCTATTTTCTGGAAAAATACAATAACAACGTAGTACTTACTGCAGAAAAACTGGGTGTTGGAAAATCGACTCTTTACCGGCTGCTGAAAAACAAAAAAGACGTTTAATATGGCTGCGAAAAATGACAGACTTGCATTACTCCGGGACTATCTTGACAACGACACTCAACAAATAAAAGAAATGCTGGAATTGTTTCTGAAAACCCTCCCCAGCGACCTGCATGAATTAACAGTATTCTGCGAAAAGAATGACACAGAAAATATCAGAAAAACAGCGCATCGAATAAAATCTTCCGTAAAGCTTTTCGGCCTGAATAATGTCGGCGATATCTTACAAAAGATGGAATTTTTTAACAAAAAAAATACACTACCTCAACAAGCCAAAACATTGATGAAACAAGTAAACCAGCTCATGAATCAGGCATTTGAACAACTCCGGGAAGAACTTGCCAGCCTTTGAGTTTTTGTCTCTAATTTCTCCTCAATATTTCTTAACACTTTTTCACCTATGGGTGCTCATTATTTTAGTAATTTTGTGCCTAAATTTAAATTTAATCTAAATAGACATATCATGAGTGACGAAAAGAGAGACAAACGTGTTTTGGAGGAGGTCACTACCGAAGAATACAAATACGGGTTTGTTACTGATATTGAATCAGATCAGGCAGCAAGGGGTCTTACCGAAGATACCGTCAGGTTTATTTCGAAAAAGAAGAATGAGCCTGAATGGTTGCTAAAATTCCGTCTTAAAGCCTTTCGTCATTGGCTCACGATGGAAGAGCCTGACTGGGCTTTAATTCACCATCCGCCCATTGATTATCAGAATATCATCTACTACTCAGCTCCTAAACAAAAAAAAGAGCTGGAAAACCTGGACCAGGTTGACCCCGAATTACTGGATACCTTTAACAAACTGGGCATTTCACTGGAAGAACAAAAGCGGCTGAGTGGCGTGGCTGTTGATGCCGTTATCGACAGTGTTTCGGTGAAAACCACATTTCAGGATACACTGGCCAAACACGATATTATCTTTTGTTCCATTAGTGAAGCTGTCCAAAACCACCCCGATCTGGTAAAAAAATATCTTGGGACAGTTGTACCCTACACCGACAACTATTTCGCTGCATTGAATTCGGCTGTTTTCAGCGATGGCTCTTTTTGTTACATTCCCAAAGGCGTACGTTGCCCCATTGAGCTTTCTACTTATTTTCGTATTAACGCGGCTAACACCGGGCAGTTTGAGCGCACCCTGCTCATCGCCGATGAGGGTGCTTATGTGAGTTATCTCGAAGGATGTACAGCCCCCATGCGCGATGAAAATCAGTTGCATGCTGCCATTGTCGAAATTATTACACACGATGACGCAGAAGTAAAATATTCTACTGTTCAGAATTGGTATCCGGGAAGCAAGGAAGGTAAAGGCGGTATTTATAATTTCGTTACCAAACGCGGTTTGTGTAAAGGCCGCAATTCAAAAATCAGCTGGACGCAGGTAGAAACAGGCTCTGCAATTACCTGGAAATATCCCAGTTGCGTTTTGAAAGGCGACAATTCCGTAGGTGAGTTTTATTCGGTAGCTGTTACTAACAATTACCAGCAAGCCGATACGGGAACAAAAATGATTCATATTGGCAAAAACACCAAAAGCACCATTATTTCCAAAGGAATCTCTGCCGGAAAAAGTAACAACAGTTACCGCGGACTGGTACGGGTTGCCCAAAAAGCCGA
>WFNG01000011.1 GCA_015488735.1 Bacteroidales bacterium
CACACCGTTCAAATAATCATTGGGCATCCTGAGCCATCTCCATCCCCGCCGGTAATATCCGGGTACACCGCGGTTTACATACAGCGGAACGGTCGAATCTTTGCGCATGTTGTAAACAAAGGAAGAGTCCATCCCCAACGGTTTAAAAATATTCTTCTGAATAAAAGCTTCAAAATGCTCACCCGTAACTGCTTCTACAACATTAGCCAGTAAAGCATAATTTGTGTTACAATAGTGAAAACCGTGGTTGGGTTTAAAATAGACCGCCGGCTTGTATTTTTCGAGAAGCATTAGCATGTCTTTATTGCTCATTGGAATTCTTTTGTTTTTCCACTCTTTTTGTGCCAGGCTCATGTAGCGTGGCAGGCCGGTACGGTGATTCATTAGCAAACGTAAGGTAATCCCTTCGTATGGAAATCCCGGGAGATATTTCCGGATATCCGTATCATAATCCACTTTTCCCTCATGTTTCAGCATCATAATGGCCATTGCTGAGAACATTTTAGATCCTGAAGCCAGTTGAAAAGCATCTCCTTTTTGCAAAGGGTCCCTGCGCCGCCTCACGTTACGGAAACCGAATGCTTTTGTAAAAATAATTCTTCCTTTTTCTGCATAAAGCACCACGCCGTTAAAACCGGTCAGTCTTCGCAGGCGCAGGAAAATCCTGTTCAATTCGTGTGCTTTTCGCGCAATAATCAGGCTGTCGCGTGAGGCATAAGGGATTATAATCCCTGTAGAATCGATTGTCTCGATCTGCTGTGGAGATTTTTTTTGCTGATGGCCGCATGAAACTATTAATAGCAGTACGATACTCAGAAAGGTAAAACTGAAAAGGCGAAGTGTTTTTCTCATTATGGGATGCAAAACTATAAAAAACGGCCATTGCTTCATCCGTTTGGAAAAACGTTTTTCATAACAATTGTACTAAACTCCTCTCCGGTTTAGGATAATACGGGCTGGTGAATTCTCTGATATCACACTCAAATATCCAACAATCAGTAAGATGCTGTTTGTGGTATATATTTTGCCTTTCTTAATATAAACCCATACCAGCATTGAAATGATACTTTACGGCTTCCTTTTTCTGTATTTTCTACTTTTGATTTTTTCCTTGATTTTTTTTCTGGTGAAAAAATTTAATGGCCATTCCATTCAATATTCCCTGGCCATACCGCAAAAAGGTTCAAATAAGTATCTCTTATGGAAAAAGGTAAAAATTTCCCGCCTGATTACACAATATGAGTGCCCGGAATGCGGGTTAAAAAGTATGGAAAAACTGGAGGAGTGCCCCCACTGTGAAGTTCAGGATAATAAAGTTCCTCTCGTTGCGCATACCATCCCTTTTCTGGGATAATTGCCCGGATGTATAAATTACAGTCAGTTCAGGCGATATGTTATCTCATGTATTTCACCGTTTATCATCCTTGCTTTCTCATGGATTAAAAATAGTTAAATAAGAGTTGGTTTCTCAGGATTTATAACTTTGCATCGGACAACCTGAGGAGTTATTATGGAAAAATATAATGAGAATGTGTTTTCAGGCGAGATGCTTGAAAAAGAAATAAAATACCTTCGGTTATTGGCTGACCGATTTAAGAATATTCAGGATGCCAGTACGGAAATTATTAATCTTGAGGCTATTCTGAACCTTCCCAAAGGGACAGAGCATTTTTTGAGCGATATTCATGGAGAATACGATACGTTCAGCCATGTGCTGGCCAATGCTTCCGGTGTGGTGCGAAAGAAAATTGAAGATGTTTTTGGAAAAACGCTTCGTGAAAAGGACAAACGTTTTCTTGCTACCCTCATTTATTATCCCGAGGAAAAGTTGGATCTGGTTTTGAAAGAGGAGGAAGATCCTGACGAATGGTTTGTCATTATTTTACAACGCTTGATAAAAGTAGCCCGGGTTGCTGCTTCAAAATATACCCGCTCAAAAGTTCGAAAAGCTATGCCTCCTTCGTTTTCATACATTATTGCGGAGCTTTTGAATGAAAGTGGTGAGGACAAAGAAGATTATTTTGATGGAATTATAAACACCATTATTGAGATTAACAGGGCCGAGTATTTCATTGTGGCTATTTGCAGATTTATCCAGTATTTGCTCATCGACCGTCTCCATATTATTGGTGATATTTACGATCGGGGGCCTTATGCCGAAAAAGTGATGGACCGGCTTGTAAATTATCATTCAGTGGATATTCAATGGGGGAATCACGATATCCTGTGGATGGGTGCGGCTTCCGGAAATTATGCCCTGATTGCCAATATGATACGTATATCATTACGCTATCTGAATTTAAGTACCCTGGAAGATGCCTATGGCATTAATTTACTTCCGCTGGCTACTTTTGCCATGAAGGTTTACGGGCATGACGACTGTAGTATCTTTGCTCCAAAGGAAGATATGGATGGAAAAGATGGTGAGATTACCAGACAAATGCATAAAGCTATTGCCATTATCCAATTTAAGCTGGAAGGACAGATTGTGCAACGCAATCCACATTTCCAAATGGAGGACCGCCTGTTGCTGGATAAAATTGATTATGAAAAGGGAACCATTCTTATAAATGGGAAGAATTATTCTTTGCTGGATAACAATTTCCCTACAATTGATCCTGCTGATCCCTATGCTCTTTCGATAGAAGAAAAGGAAGTAATGGAAAAGCTGGGCAACAGTATTAAAAACAGCCAGCGGCTCCAAAATCATATTGATTTTTTGTTTCTTCATGGCAGCATGTATCTTACTTTTAATGCCAACCTGCTGTATCACGGATGCATCCCGCTTGATGAAAAGGGAAATTTTGCCGAGTTCGAGATAGACGGTTCAAAATATTCAGGTAAGGCACTTTGTGATAATTTTGACCGCGTTGTCAGAAAAGCATACCATCATCGCTTTAACCGGAAATATGAAACAACTTCTGATTATATGTGGTATTTGTGGTGCGGAGCCCTGTCACCACTTTTCGGAAAAACAAAAATGGCCACTTTTGAACGATATTTTATTGCGGAAAAAGAGACGCACGAAGAAAACAGAAATCCCTATTATGAATTGGCTTATAATAACGAAACCTTTTGCAATGCTATCCTTAAAGAATTCGGCCTCACTGAAAAAAATTCGCACATCGTTAACGGTCATGTTCCTGTAAAGGTACGCAAAGGTGAAAGTCCTATCAAAGCTAATGGAAAATTGTTTGTTATTGATGGGGGAATGTCTATCCCTTATCAGAAAGTTACCGGCGTTTCGGGTTATACCCTGATTTATAATTCTTATGGCCTGGTACTTGTTGAGCATGAACATTTTGACTCAAAAAGGCAGGCTGTTATTGAAGAAAAAGATATTATCTCGAAGCGTATTTTTATCGAAGCTAACGCAACCCGAAAGAGAGTGAAAAATACCGATATTGGAAAAGAGCTGATGGCACAAATTACAGACCTTAAAATGCTGCTCACGGCCTACAGAAAGGGCTTAATTAAAGAACGTTTTTAAGAGAAAGAACAGGGATGATAAGGGTTTTTAAATTTGGTGGAGCATTACTGAAAGATGTTCGCGGAATACGACAAATGGCTTCTATTGTGCATGAATTTAAATGTGAACCTTTGGTGGTGGTAGTTTCAGCAGTGGGAAAAACTACTAATGCTCTGGAAAATTTATTGAGCCTGGCACGAAAAAATCAGACTACCGCATTACAACAAGCCTATTTTGCCTTAAAAGGCGAGCATGTACGCCTTATCCGAAGCCTGGAACTTAAAGACGAAAGGACACTGTTACATCAAATTGAAGAAGACTTTTACAGCTTGTGGCAAATGCTGGAAAAGCTGCCCAAAAATAGTTTCTCAGCTTACGACAGCGTGGTGAGTTTTGGTGAACTTTTTTCGGGAAAAATTGCTGCCTTCTGGCTGAAAGAAAAACAGTTCCCCGTGAAACTAACGGATGCCCGTCAGCTGATAGCTACGGATGAAAATTTTACACAGGCCAACGTGAATTGGGCTTACACGAAAAAAATTATTGATGCACGTTTAGTCTCCGAATTGCATCGTGGAAATATTGTTCTGACACAGGGATTTATTGCGGCAGGGCATAAAGGTCATATTACGACACTCGGACGCGAAGGTTCGGATTTCTCGGCAGCTGTTTTGGCTTATGCTCTTCAGGCTGATGAGGTTTGTATCTGGAAAGATGTGCCGGGGCTGATGAATTGTGACCCGCGTGTTTTTAGCGATGCTGTGAAACTTCCGCATGTATCATATAACGAAGCCATTGAGCTTGCCTTTTATGGTGCTTCGGTAATTCATCCCAAAACGCTCCAGCCACTACAAAAAATAGGCGTTCCTTTGAAAGTGTGTGCTTTTTATGCTCCCGAAACATCGCCCACACTGATTGATGCCGGCGAAGAAAATGATGCCGATATTCCGAAAATCATTTTAAAAGAGCATCAAACGCTGCTGAGTATCAGCTCCCGTGATTTGTCTTTCATGGCTGAGGAGAACCTGAAAACGGTTTTTTCCGCTTTTAGCCGGCACAAAATTCACATCAACCTGATGCAGAATTCAGCGGTCAGTTTTTCAGTTTGTTTCGATGAAAACCCCGAAAAATGCGAAGCGGTCATCGAAAGTCTGAAAGATGAATTTGTATTAAAATACAATGAAGGATTACAGTTGTTGACGGTGCGACACGATGATGGAAAAATGCTTCAAAAGTTCACACATCATAAACAGATTTTCCTTAGTCAGAAAAACCGGACAACACAACAGGTTTTGATGCGCCCTGTGAAAGAGTAGCAAAATTATTTCCCGGTAGAGCCGGGATTTTTGACGTATTTTCTCTGGTATGATAAGAATATTTCCCTGTTCTAAGAGATTATTCCTGTTCTCTTGTTAAGAAATCGTTAACGTACGCCGCTGCTGTTTTCCCTCCCTGTATGGCATGAACCACGAGACTGGCTCCACGCTCCACATCACCGGCAGCAAAAACTTTTTCGACAGAGGTTTGTTTGGATTTGTTTACTTTTACATTTCCTCTCGCGTCATATTCTACTCCGAGACTATCCAGCAAACCCCGGTGAATAGGTTGGGTAAACCCCATGGCAAGTAGTACCAGGTCAGCTTTCAGAAGTTTTGGTTTTCCTTTTTCATTCATTTTCCATTGTCCTGAAGTGCTTTTGGTCCATTCCAAATCAATCACTTCCACCTGTTTTACAATACCGTTATCACCCAAAATTCTTTTGGTAAGCAGGCTCCATTTCCGTTTGCAACCTTCCAGGTGGGAGCTTGTTGTCCGCAACACGTTGGGCCAGTAGGGCCAAGGGTTATTCTCATCCCTTTTTTCCGGTGGTTTGGGAAGTATTTCTAGCTGCATTACGCCGGCAGCTTTCTGACGGATGGCTGTTCCAACACAGTCAGATCCGGTATCGCCACCGCCAATAACCAATACGTGTTTTCCTGCGGCATCGATCATTTTATCAGGCTGTATCTTTTTTCCTGCAACTCTTCGGTTGTTCTGCACCAGAAAATCCATGGCAAAATGAACGCCTTTCAGGTTACGGCCTTCAACGGCAAGGTCGCGTGGTTGCTCTACGCCGAGAGCAAGTACAACCGCATCATAATCCTTAAGCAGTTCCTCCCCGGTAATATCCCTGCCTACGAGTACATTGGTTTTAAAAGTAATCCCTTCTTTCCTAAATAGCGACAATCGCCGGTCGATGACTGTTTTATTCAATTTAAAATCAGGAATTCCATAGCGCAACAAACCGCCGATGGCATCATTTTTCTCAAAAATCGTAATCTGGTGCCCGGCACGATTCAGCAGGTCTGCTGCCGATAAGCCTGCAGGACCGGAGCCGATAACGGCCACTGTTTTCCCCGTTCTTGTCTGTGGAGGGGTAGGTTTGATAAAACCCAGGTCAAAAGCACTTTCAACTGTGGCACATTCGTTTTCGCGGACGGTAACTGCTTCTTCATGGATAGCCAGCACGCATGATTTCTCACAGAGTGCCGGACAGACCCTTCCGGTAATTTCAGGAAAGCTGTTGGTCGAATGAAGTATTCTATAAGCTTCCTCTGTATTTCCATGATACAGGGAATCCTGCCATTCCGGTATTTTACTCCCTACCGGACAGGCCCAGTGGCAAAAAGGTACACCGCAATCCATACAGCGTGAGGCCTGTAATTTCCTGTCCTGATTATTGAGGGTCTGTTCCACTTCGCCGAAATCATAAATTCTTTCCTTTACCGGCCGGTAGCCTCCTTCTTTTCTGCCAACAGTCATAAATCCTTTTGGATCTCCCATAACGTCTCTGTTTTTATGTTAATCAAATTCTTTTTCAGCTTTTTCTTTTATTCGAGATGTGATGGGTTGTCTTCTGTCAGTTTCAGTTTCCGTTCCAGCTCCCTCACTTTCTTCTCTTCAAGGACCTTTCTGTACTCAAATGGAATTATTTTCACGAATTTTGGAAGATATTCGTCCCAGTTGGTCAGGATTTTTGCGGCAAGACTGCTTTGGGTAAACAGCAGATGTTTATTAATCATATCTTGTAGCTCATCTGTATCCGTTTTATCTTCAACTTTTATTAAATCCACCAGTCCTTTGTTACAATAGTAATCGAAATCACCTTCTTCATCCAGCACGTAAGCAATTCCTCCACTCATCCCGGCAGCGAAATTCCTGCCGGTTTTACCCAACACCACCACACGTCCTCCGGTCATGTATTCACAACAATGGTCTCCGGTTCCTTCCACCACGGCTATGGCTCCTGAATTCCTGACACAGAACCGTTCACCGGCAATACCGCGAATATAAGCTTCACCGCGGGTGGCACCATAAAAGGTAGAGTTACCAATAATAATATTTTCTTCGGGTTTAAAAGCAGAACCTTGTGGTGGCACCACGATAATTTTCCCTCCCGAAAGGCCTTTGCCGATATAATCATTGGCATCGCCCTCCAGACGAAATGTAACCCCTTTCACAAGAAAAGCACCAAAACTTTGACCTGCCGTGCCTGAAAATGAAGCATTTATGGTATTACGAGGGAGTCCTTTTTCGCCATATCTCTTTGATATTTCTCCCGACAGCATAGCCCCTGTGGTACGATCCGTATTAAAAATGGGATGAAACAGCCACACTTTTTCCTTCCCTTTAATGGCTTTGTTGGCCTCTTTTATCAATTTAAAGTCTAAATGTTTCTCTATAAGATTGTCGTTATTTGACAAGGTATTCCGCCGGACAATTTTTTCATCCTTTTTCGGCATAGACAGCAATGCGGAGAAATCAACATTTTTCATTTTCCAGCCAAACACCTCCCTGTCTTCTTCCAACAAATCCGCTCGTCCGACAATATCATCAAATTTGGAAAAGCCCATTTCGGCAAGTTGTTCGCGTACCTCTTCCGCCAAAAAGCGGAAAAAGTTTACCACATATTCCGATTTTCCAATTGCCCGTTTTCTAAGTTCTTTATCCTGCGTGGCAATACCCATGGGGCAGGTGTTCATGTGGCATTTGCGCATCATCACACAGCCCAGCACAATCAGTACCGATGTGGCAAAGCCAAATTCTTCGGCACCGAGACAGGCCATTTTCACAATATCCTGCGCATTTTTCAATTGTCCGTCAACCTGTAACTTTACACGGCCCCGGAGCTTGTTTTTCACCAGCGTCTGCTGGGTTTCTGCAATACCCAACTCAACAGGCAGCCCCACATGTTTGATGGAGCTTACCGGACTGGCTCCTGTTCCGCCTTCGCCACCGGAAATAATGATCAGGTCGGCGCGGGCCTTCGCTACGCCGGCAGCGATGGTGCCGACACCTCCTTCGGAGACAAGTTTTACGGAAATTACGGCTTTGGGATTAGTAACTTTTAAGTCGTATATCAACTGTGCCAGATCTTCGATGGAATAAATGTCGTGATGGGGCGGAGGAGAAATCAAGGTAATGCCGGGCGTTGACTTCCTTGTTTTTGCAATAATTTTATTTACCTTATAGCCAGGTAGTTGTCCGCCCTCTCCGGGTTTGGCCCCCTGGGCTATTTTTATCTGAAGTTCATCGGCATGGGTAAGGTAATTATTGGTAACACCGAAACGCCCGGAAGCAATCTGCTTTACGGCACTTTGTTTCAGCGTATCAAAACGTTTGGGGTCTTCTCCTCCTTCGCCTGTATTACTTCTCCCGCCAATGGTATTCATGGCAATGGCAATGGCTTCATGTGTTTCTTTACTGATAGATCCGTACGACATGGCTCCTGTTACGAACCGTTTCATAATATTTTCGACAGGCTCAACCTGGTCAAGTGGTATCGGATTCCGTTTCACCTTTAAACACCCTCTGATAAAGGAAGGTTTCCGGTTATACTTGTTTACCAGGACGCTATATTCTTTGTATTTTGCATAGTTATTGGTTTTTGTTGCCCATTGTAACAGCCCAATAGTTTCCGGATTCCAGGCATGGTCTTCTCCGTCTTTTCGCCATGAATATGTTCCTCCATTACTAAAGAGAAACTTTTGTTTTGGGTCCTTATGCTGAAAAGCATCCCTGTGGAATTGGCTGTATTCTCTGAAAATTTCTTCCATCCCAATTCCGCTAAGAGGAGATGCCGTCCCTGTAAAATATTTCTCGGCCAGCTTGCGGCTAATACCAATGGCTTCAAAAATTTGTGCACCATGATAACTACGTATAGTGGATATCCCCATCTTTGAGAATATCTTTAACAATCCTTTCTTCACTGCCCGGATATAATTTTCACGGGCGGGATAGTATTCCATGTCTATTTTTCCCTCTTTTACCAATCGGTCGATGGCTGCAAAGGCGAGGTAGGGATTAACGACACTGGCGCCATAGCCAAGGAGTAGTGCAAAATGGTTCACTTCTCTTACTTCGCCTGTTTCAACAATAATTCCCACCTGCATTCTTTTTTTCTTTTTGATGAGGTGGTGATGTACTGCCGCCACGGATAGCAGGGAAGGGAACGGAGCCATTTCGCTGTTCAGTGCCCTGTCGGACAGGATAATAAAGTTTTTTTTGTCATCCACTGCATCTTCTGCGGCTTTCAACATCCCGTCAAAAGCTTTCTTAAAGCCTTCCATTCCCCGGTTTGCAGGAAAAAGCATGGGAATGGTTGCATGCGTGAACATTTCGTCCTTCAGATCTTTTATTTTACCCAAATCGGTATTAATCAAAATAGGATCGAGAAACTTAATCAACCGGCAGTGGTCGGGACTTTCCGATAAAATATTGGAGTTGAGAGAGCCAATGTAATTGGTAAGCGACATCACAAGGCCTTCGCGAATGGGATCGATGGCCGGATTGGTTACCTGGGCAAAAATTTGCTTGAAATAATTAAATAAGCGCTGGGGCTGTCGTGAAAATATAGCCTGTGGTGCATCGTTTCCCATGGAGCCAATCGGTTCAACACCGGTACTTGCCATAGTTTGTATCAGCCATTCCATCTCTTCTTTCGTGTAGGAGAAGGCCCTGGCAAAGGTGTGAAAATCCTCTATGGCAGAAGGAACCCGCTTTTTTACCTTGATATCGTTCATCATTAAACGATTCTCTTTCAGCCACATAGAGTAAGGGTTGCGGCGGCTAAGCTGGTCTTTTACCTCCTTATCCGGAATAATAGTTCCCAGCCGGGTATCCACCAACAGGATTTTTCCCGGTCTGAGTCGTCCTTTTTCTATGATCTCTTCCGGGGCAAACTGCTGAACGCCCACCTCCGAAGCCATTATCATTAAATCGTTTTTGGTTATAATATAACGCGAAGGCCTTAGCCCGTTTCTGTCAAGTGTTCCACCTATGTACCGGCCATCGGAAAAAACCATGGCCGCGGGGCCATCCCAGGGTTCCATGATGGTAGAGTGGTATTCGTAAAAGGCCTTTAAACTTTCGGGAATGGGGTTTTTTTTATTGAACGATTCGGGGATCATCATACACAGAGCGTGGTCAAGCGAACGTCCGGTCATGTGCAAAAACTCCAGTACATTATCAAAAGAGGCAGAATCCGATTTTCCATCTTCGATAACCGGCAAAATCTTTTCCAAATCTTCTCCAAAGACATCCGACTTCAACAAACCCTCACGGGCATGGGTCCACAGGCGGTTTCCTTTGATGGTATTTATCTCTCCGTTGTGTGCCAGCAGGCGAAACGGCTGAGCCAGTGCCCAGGTGGGAAAGGTGTTGGTGCTAAAGCGCGAATGCACCAGTGCAATGGCTGATTTAAATTGTGGGTGTTGAAGATCAGGATAATATGCCCGAAGCTGATGGGGGGTAAACATTCCTTTATAAATGATGGTTTTGGAAGAAAGGCTAAGAATATAGAAAACCTCTTGCTGAGATATTTCCAGAGAACGGACCCTTTTTTCGGTCAGCTTCCGCACCATATAGAGTTTCCGTTCCAGTACATCCTGCTCCAGCGCCGCCTTTACAAAAATCTGTTTTATTAATGGCTCGGTGGTTTTGGAAATTTCTCCCAATACGGAGGTGTTGACAGGCACATCGCGAAAAGCGATCAAATCCAGCCCCTCTTCCTTTATGGTATTGGTCAGAATTTCCAGGCAGGCATTGGCTTCTTTTTTATTTTTAGATAAAAATATCAGACCGGTGCCATACCCTCCTTTTTCGGGTACCTCCACTTTTAATACCCCTTTGATAAAATCATGTGGTATTTGCATTAAAATACCTGCCCCATCGCCACTGGCATTATCAGCGCCCCTTGCTCCACGGTGGTCAAGGTTTTGCAGGACTTCAAATCCCCTTTCGACTATTGCATGCGAAGGCACTCCTTTGATATGGGTTACAAATCCAATTCCGCAATTATCGTGTTCATTTTCGGGGTTATACATCCCCTCATTCTGTGGAAATCCCATCACCATTATTTAAAAAGTTTATACAAACAAGACAATTTATCCAAGAATCATGGTTTCAAAACCTTTTTGTGGCAATGCTCCCATGAATGAAAGGAAACAAGTGTTTTGTTGAGAATTACACCAAAAATAATGAAACGAGCTTATTTTAGTATATCCGTAACGAAAATGGATACTTCAAAACTGACCATTTTTTTCTTCCAATTTGAGTTAAAACTAATTTTTAATTTATTTATTTACTGAATCTTAACCGGGCTTGGCTATTGAGAAAAATAGCAGGTAAGTAAATACAAGGACTGAATAGCTCATTTTGCCAAAACCAGGTTCTGCAATCGATTTTTATAGCTTATACCTTTTCCTTTCATAAAAAAATCAGTGTTCTTACTGGAAATTTTGTTTTTCGATAATGATTTGGCAAAAAAATCGGGTAAAATAATATTTTTCATCTGTAGAATAAGTCTCACAGGCATTTTCTATCTTTGTAGCTTAAAAATTCAATCTTATGAAAGACACAATTGCTATTTTGTGCGGAGGCGGTCCTGCCCCGGGAATTAACTCGGTTATCAGTTCAGTATCCATGGCGTTTCTCGATTCGGGATTCCGTGTTCTCGGTATCCACGAAGGTTACAAAGGCCTGCTTTCCCCGGAGCCAAATATCCAGGAAATCGATTTCAGATTTGCTGATGACATTCACAAAAGAGGAGGTTCTGCCCTGAAAATGAGCCGGTATAAACCCAAAGATTCTGAATTTAATACCCAATTTTTCCTTGATTTTAATGTGAAGTTACTGGTTACCATTGGTGGTGATGATACCGCTTCCACGGCCAACCGGCTGGGGAAATACCTGCGTGCCCACGATGTGGATATTCAAAACATCCATGTTCCCAAAACCATCGACAACGACCTTCCACTACCGGACAATACACCGACTTTTGGTTACCAGTCGGCCAAACAGGAGGGCGTTCGCATAGCCCAGACGGTTTATGAAGATGCCCGTACTTCCGGTAACTGGTTTGTAACGGCAGCCATGGGACGCGAGGCCGGCCATTTGGCTTTCGGTATTGGTGCAGCCAGCCACTTCCCCATGATCGTTATTCCGGAAATGTTTAATAAAACGGAGGTTACCTTCGACCGTATCATCAAGCTGATTATTTCTGCCATTGTCAAGCGCAAAATTCTTGGTATTGGTTACGGTGTAGCCATTGTGAGTGAAGGGGTCTTCCATTTTATGTCGGAAGATGAAATAAAAAATTCGGGTATCGACTTCACCTATGACGAACACGGTCATCCCGAACTCGGTAATGTTAGTAAAGCGCATATTTTTAATGTTTTACTGCAAAACAGGTTGAAGAAACTCGGCTTGAAAGTGAAAAGCCGTCCGGTGGAACTGGGCTACGAGTTGCGGTGTGTTGCACCGGTGGCTTTCGATTTGATGTATTGCGGCCTGCTGGGATACGGTGTGAAAAAACTTTTCGATGAAGGGCAGACGGCCTGCATGGTAACGGCGTCCAACTCTGGTAAAATCGCCCCATTGTATCTGGAAGATGTTTCGGATGCTTCCGGAAAAGTGATGCCGCGTCTCGTAAATATTGATGGAGAAAAACCAAAACTAATTTTTGAGCATGGCTTGCAATTCATCGAACCCGGCGACTACGAAGAAGCCAAAGTCTGGCTTAAAAACCCGAAAGATTATGACTTCAGGGAGATTTTGGGATGGTAGTAAAATAGTATTGTTCACTCATATTTCAACGCATCCACCGGCCGTTTGCGTACCATAAAAAGGGCCTGCAGCAGCACTGTGAAAAAGGCGATAAGCAAAACCAGCAGGATGCCTGCCACAAAATAACAAAGGTTCAAATGAATATGGTAGGCAAAGCTGTTGAGCCACTTTCCGATAAAATAGTACACCACCGGGGAAATGAGCGCTCCGGCAATCAGTACCAAAACAAGATACTCTTTTACCAGCATGAGCACAATCTGTTTTTCTGAACCTCCAAGGACTTTCCGGATACTGATCTCTTTGGAACGCTGCTCGATGAGAAACGAAGAGAGCCCAAACAGGCCTAATGCCGAAATAAGAATGACAAACAGTGAAAAGTAGAAAAACAGCGAAAGCATTTTCTGGTCGCTGCGATAGAGCGTGTCGAGTTTTTGGTCAAGAAAAGTGTAATACATCGTATAGCCCTTGTTGTACTTTTTCCACACGTTACGTATATGTGCCAGTGCTTCTTTTTTCTTGTGTGGATTTATTCGTACCACCACATATTGAATAAATTGCGGCCTGAGAACAAAAATCAACGGTTCCACTTTTTGATGCAACGAAGAAAAATTAAAATTCTTTACCACACCGATGATCCTGCCTTTTTTGGCATAAGGCGTATACAAAAAGCTTCCGAGCGGATGTTTCAATCCAAGAAACCGGATGGCAGCCTCATTCACAATAAACGGTTCCACGGAATCATTTGGTTTTACAGCGGAAAAATATTTTCCTTTGACAAGTGGTATCTTCAGCAAATCGAAATAATGGTATCCCACAAAAAAGCCATCCAGTGTTTGTAGATGACCGACTGCCGAATCGCCGGACCTTACCAATATTTTCTCGGTCAGGTATCCGGGCAGGCTGGAAGCTGTTGTTACCTGCTCAATGTTTGTATCTGTTTTCAATGCCATTATAAAATTAGCTGCTCTGCTGCGAAAAGAGGTGTCTGCAGGAGAGTTGATCACCACCACATCTTTTTTATCAAAACCCAGAGGCCGGTTTTTTACATAATGAACCTGCGCGGCAATAATAAGGGTGGAAATAATCACACCAATAGCCACAAGATACTGAACAACAACCAGAAATTTGCGTAGTCTGACAGTCGTAAACACATGTTTTTTATTGCTACGTAAAATAAGTCCGCGTCCGCCCAGCACTTCCACTGGTTTTAGCGAAGAGAGTACAAAGGCAGGAAAACTACCACTGAATAAGGCCAAAAGCAGCATAAACATAATCAATAAAAATCCGAAAACAAGTCCGGAACCTGAAAAAAGGCTGTCAACCAGCGTAATATGACGGTTTACAAGACTGTTAAAAGCCGGCATCAGCAATTCCACGAGGCTCAGCGAAAGGATAAAAGCCGTGAAGGTTATGATAAGTGCTTCGCTGATGTATTGTAACATAAGTTGTTTTTGAAAAGCGCCCATAACTTTTCGAACACCGGTTTCGCGAACCCGTTTCAGCGAACGGGCGGTGGCAAAATTGATATAGTTAATGGAAGCCATAAGCAGGATAAACAACGCAACTGTCACAAAAATATAGAGATAAGTTATGTTAATATTGGAGTGGCTGTCGTAAAGCAACCCCTTAGAAAAATGAATTTTCTGAATAGGTTGAAAATTCAGGTGCGCATATCCGCTGATTTTGATCTTTTGTTTTTGAATATAATGTCCGATGGCAGTATCGGCAAAATAATTGACCCTTTGGACAAACTTTTTCACATTAACCGAATCGGCCAGTTCCACATAAGTGTAACAATTCATCCAAAACCAGTTGGTGTACAATTGCTGCTGTTCGTGTTTGTCCAGCGAGTTAGTGGAAATAATGGCATCGAACTCCAGGTGCGATGGCCGGTTTGTTTTGTCAAAAACACCGGTTACGGTATACGTCCGAATACTTGTTTTCAATTTCTTTCCAAGCGCCGGTTTATTACCGAATATCGTCTTTTTCATGGCCAGGGAAAGCACCATGCTGTTAGGATGTACAAGGCAACTGTCTGGGTTTCCTTCCGTAAAGTGATAGTTAAATATCTTAAAAACGCGGGTATCGCCAATGGTCAGGTTGGGAATATCGTACATTTTTCCCCCGTAATCTACCGATGAAACATCATTTTTATCTGAAGGATCGGTAAAAAACAGACGGGTAGATTCGATAATCCCCGGAAAATTATCTTTTAGCTTACCGGCCAAAAGATAGGGTGTCAATGCCATTTTTTCAGCCTTTCCACCTGTGGAATAGGTTTCGTTCACCCGATAAATATGCTGGTAATTTTTCCAGCTACGGTCGTAATAAAGGGCATTTTCTACATAAAGATAGATAAACACAAAGGCTACAATGCCAATGGTAAGGCCGGCAAGATTCAGCAGAAAGAATTTTTTCTGTCTCATCAAAACGCGGAATCCCATACGAAAGAAGCTGCCCCACATACGTTTAAATTCGGTTTAAATTTTCGTTGATAATCTGGCCGTCAAATAGATGCACAATACGCCGGCTGTAACTTGCATCATGATGAGAATGTGTAACCATGACGATGGTCATTCCTGCTTTATTCAACTCATCGAGGATATTCATTACCTCTTCGCCATGCATGGAGTCGAGGTTGCCGGTGGGCTCGTCAGCCAGCAAAAGATGGGGACGGGTAATAATGGCGCGTGCTACGGCTACACGTTGCTGTTGGCCGCCGGAAAGTTGCACGGGAAGTAAATCTTTCCGGTGAGTAATTTCAAGCCTGTCTATGACATCCATAATCAGCCGTTTGCGCTCAGACTTTTTTACTCCCTGATAAATGAGCGGCAGTTCAATATTCTCCCAGATACTCAGCTCCTCAATGAGGTTAAAATTTTGAAAGACAAAGCCAATGTTTTCTTTTCGCAAATGAGTTCTTTGCTTCTCACGCAAGCTGCAAACATCTTTCCCCATAAAAAAGTAGTCTCCCGAAGTGGCTACATCAATCATCCCCAGTAGGTTGAGTAAAGTGGTTTTTCCACATCCCGATGGCCCCATAACCGACACAAACTCACCTTCTTCCACTTTCAGGTCAATACCGGCAAGTGCCACTGTTTCAATGTCAGCCGATTTGAATACTTTTTTTAATTGTTTTGTTTCTATCATATTTGGTATGGGTATCTCACAACAAATGTAATCTTTTCCTTTTATTGGATGAGTTAATATCTCTTGATCTCTTCATTACAGGGTTAATATCCCAAAAAAGCTGTTGCACACGTTAAGAAAGGCTCAATGACCCACTGTAAATTTAATTACAACAACTTTTTATATTTTTTAACGAATACTATGCCAGCCATTATAACTTATTAATTTTATGTCATTTGAAATTATTTTTTGAGGAAAGTGTAACAAATAGTGTTCGGAAGCGTTCATATTTATGTATCAGTACGAACAATTATCATTAACTTTATCCCGGAAATATAATTTACCAAAATATGCCTAAAATTGAAGCCCGCATTTTAATTGTAGATGATGATGCAGACATCTTGCTCGCCGCGAAAATGTTTCTGCGTCAATATTTTAAGATTCTCCATACGGAAAAAAATCCGGAAAACATTCCTGATTTATTGCGCAATGAGACCTATGATGTCATCCTGCTTGACATGAATTTCTCCCGCGATGCCAACACCGGGCAGGAAGGCTTTTACTGGCTCAACAAAATTCTGGAGATCGATCCGGCAGCTATCGTTATTTTTATTACCGGTTACGGCGACATTGAGCTGGCGGTACAGGGGATCAAAGAAGGTGCCACCAACTTCATCCTGAAACCCTGGGAAAATAAAAAGCTGCTGGCTACCATCGAAGCTTCCCTGAAAATCAGGTTGTCGAAAGTGGAACTGGAGAATTTGCGCTCAACAAACAAACTTCTTGTGGCTGATCAGGACCATATTTTCAGCAATATTATCGGACAGTCCAAAGCCATGGAAAAAGTTTTAAAAATGGTGGAAAAGGTGGCTAAAACAGATGCCAACGTGTTAATATTGGGTGAGAACGGAACCGGAAAAGAGGTTATTGCCCGCGCCATTCATCGTACTTCGCACCGCAAGGACAAAATGTTTATTAATGTGGATTTGGGTGCTATTACAGAAAGCCTTTTTGAGAGTGAACTTTTTGGATACAAAAAAGGGGCTTTCACCGATGCCCGTGAAGACCGTGCCGGACGTTTTGAAGCTGCCAACAATGGCACTTTGTTTTTGGATGAAATTGGCAATTTGTTGCCCAGCCTGCAATCGAAGCTGCTGAGCGTATTGCAAAGCCGTAAAGTGGTTCGTCTTGGCTCACACAAAGAAATTCCGGTGGATGTCCGCCTGATATGTGCAACGAATATGCCGCTGTACGAAATGGTGAAAGAAAACAAGTTTCGTCAGGATTTGCTTTATCGCATCAACACGGTGGAGATTGTTATTCCGTCTCTTCGTGAACGTATTGATGACATAGAACCATTGCTCAATCATTTTCTGGAAATCTACTGTAAAAAATACCAAATGCCACAAAAGCGTGTGGGCCCGGGAACGTTGAAACGGCTTCAGATGCACAAATGGCCGGGGAATGTGCGCGAACTGCAACATGCCGTGGAAAGGGCTGTCATACTCAGCGAAAGCAACCTGCTGGAACCCCAGGACTTTTTTATGAATGAAGTTCCGGATAGCCAGGGAGAAATTTTTCCGGTAAATATGAATCTGGAAGATACTGAAAAAATGCTCATCCGTAAAGTGGTGGATAAACACGGTGGAAACATCAGCCGGGCCGCCAAAGAGCTGGGCCTCACCCGCGCTTCTC
>WFNG01000012.1 GCA_015488735.1 Bacteroidales bacterium
AATAGACAGTGAAGTTACACGGATTCAGACTTTTTACGAAAAAAAATGGTTAGAATATGGTACGAAAATCCGGTATCTGGCATTTAAATTAAACCCGGAAATTTTTCAGAAAAATAAATAAATCATGTCACAGGACACGGGTTTTTTTCAAAATGTATATGACGTGGTCAGTCAGATTCCTTACGGGCGTGTTACTTCTTACGGGGCTGTTGCAGAATATCTTGGAAGCAAAGGTTCTGCCCGAATGGTGGGATGGGCATTAAACAGCTCCAAATATCATCTGGACGGAATTCCTGCGCATCGTGTGGTTAACAGGCAAGGCCTGCTGACCGGAAAGCGTGCTTTTGGCGGACAAAATACCATGCGCGATTTGCTTGAGAGCGAAGGTGTTCATATAGAGGATGATAAAATCTCTGACTTTAAAGATATCTTTTGGGACCCTGCCAAAGAGTTGTAATCCGGTATAAAATAGTCTGTGCATAATCTCATATTTTGCTGATTTTCTACAGGTAAGTTTATGTCAAATTCCGGTCAGCATGTTGTAAATGGTTTTTCTTTCAGTTTTTTTAAGAACTTTTTAACCTGCTATTTGGTAGTTTTCTGCTACTTTAGCCAAAAATTTATTTCATGAGTAAAGGGCTGGTTATCATTCCCACATTTAACGAAAAGGAAAATATTGAGAATATTATCCGCACGGTATTTAAGTTAAAAACTCCTTTTGATATTTTGGTCGTGGAGGACAGTAGTCCTGATGGCACAGCCACTATCGTTAAAGGACTCAAACCTGAATTTCCTGAAAGGCTCAATATTCTCGAGCGGAAAGGGAAACTTGGATTGGGTACTGCTTATATTTCCGGATTTAAATGGGCGTTGAAGCGCGATTATAATTATATTTTTGAGATGGACGCTGACTTTTCCCATAACCCGGCTGATTTGGAGCGACTCTATTTCAGCTTAAACACTGAGCATGCCGATGTGGCCATTGGCTCGCGCTATATCACGGGAGTAAATGTTGTAAACTGGCCCATGAGCCGTGTGCTTATGTCGTATTATGCTTCTGCCTATGTTAGATTGGTAACCGGAATGAACATCCGTGATACCACCGCCGGTTTTGTGGGCTGGACAAGAAAAGTGCTGGAAGCCATCGATTTGGATAAAATTAAATTTGTGGGATATGCTTTTCAGATTGAAATGAAGTTTACCGCTGTTAAATTAGGATATAACGTTGTGGAAGTCCCCATAATTTTCACTGACCGTACACTGGGAGAATCCAAAATGAACAAAACGATTTTCCGGGAAGCAATTTTTGGCGTTATAAGTCTCAGGCGGCGTGGAATGATGGGAAAGATAAGGCCTAGGAAACAGACTTAACAATCTCCATTTTATGGATCAGCCATTTATTATAAAACAAGCCCGCATTGTCAACGAAGGACGACAATTTACCGGCGATGTTTACGTAAGAAACGGAGTCATAGAAAAGGTTCTGGAAGGTGAAGGTTTACCTGCCGGGAAAGGTTGGGACATAATTGCCGCAGATGGCCTATGGTTGTTGCCGGGCGTAATCGATGAACATGTTCATTTTCGCGAACCAGGGATGGAATACAAAGCCGATATTTTCTCAGAAAGCTGTGCTGCTGTTGCGGGCGGGGTAACCAGCTTTATGGAGATGCCCAATACCAAACCACCGGTATTGACACAGGGACTGCTGGAGGAGAAATATGCACTGGCAGCACAGAAATCCCTGGCTAATTACTCTTTTTATATGGGCGCTTCCAATGACAATCTGGAAGAAGTGCTGAAAACAGATCCGACACGGGTTTGTGGTGTGAAGGTCTTTATGGGCGCATCTACGGGAAATATGTTGGTGGACAATGAAAAAATACTGGAAACTATTTTTTCCAAAGTCCCCCTGCTTATTGCCACGCATTGCGAAGATGAGGAAACGGTTCAAAAAAACAATACCTGGTTTTACAAAACATTGGGGCTGAAGGCCACGGCTGCCGTTCATCCCAAAATACGTACAGCAGAAGCCTGTTATCTTTCTTCGGCCAAAGCCGTGGAGTTGGCCCGTAAACATAATACCCGCCTGCATATTCTGCATCTGTCCACAGCCCGCGAAATGGGCCTTTTCGATAATACTATTCCACTAAAAGATAAGAAAATAACAGCAGAAGTCTGCATACATCACCTTTGGTTTTCGGATAAAGACTATCCTGAAAAAGGAAATTTTATGAAATGGAACCCGGCCGTCAAAACAGAAACGGACCGCCATGCGCTTTTGGATGCGCTGTTGCACGATCGGCTGGATGCGATAGCTACCGATCATGCTCCCCATACACTGGAAGAAAAACAGCGGCCTTATTTTAAGGCACCATCCGGCGGCCCCATGATTCAACATT
>WFNG01000013.1 GCA_015488735.1 Bacteroidales bacterium
CTATTAACCGCTTTTCGGCATAATCCATAAGCATCTTTAACTCATCCGGATGGTGGGCATCGGAGGAAATCAATACGGGTATTTGCATTTCTTTGACTTGCACCAGCGTTTGGTCATCCGGAAACAACCGGTCGGAACGTTTTTTGTACAAACCACGTGTGTTCACCTCTATCACCAGATTTTTTTCTTTGATAAGCTCCAGCGACTCGTTAACCAACATGCGATACCATTTTTCGTTTTCGCTAAAATACCGCCCTGCATTATTCATTTTAATCTTATCGAAATGTCCGACAATTTCAAAGTGCTGGCTTTCAACCATCTTATTAATCTGGTAGAAATAGGTTCTGACCGCCTGTTTAATGTCTCCGTCAAAATATTTCTGAAGGCCCTCATCATACTTTTCTCTTTTCGGGCCATCGATAAACCAAAGGTCATCGCTATGCTCAGGTTTCACCAAATGTATGGAGCCGATTGCATAATCCAGATGTAGTTTATTCCGCCAATAGTCAAAATTATCGGAAAGGCCAGGAATAAAATCAAACTCCAGTGCCCGGTACAAAATTATTTGTCCATGATACAGTTCTTTCAATCGCGCTGTTTCACGCACATAAGCCTCGGCATTTTCTGCCTTTAGAGAAAAAGGAGTGGGAAAAGGCAAAGGCGAATGTTCCGTAAAGCCCAAAGCCCTGAAACCAAGTTCAAGTGCTTTTTTGACGTAAGCTTCGGGAGGTGCCGTTCCATCCGAAAACGTACTGTGTTGATGCAGGTTGTAGTCAATCATAACTATTTTAAATCCCCTTTCCGGTTTTCTTGCGAAGATAAAGAATTTCGCAGAATAACAGACGTGAAATTATACCCAGTTTATGAGATCAACATGTCACCATGTGTCCGTTTTTCTTTTACAAACTGACCCGAATTTTGGTAGAACTAAATTTTTTATATCTTTGCCGCCCGTAAAAGTTCATACTTTTATGCCCGGATGGCGGAATTGGTAGACGCGCTGGTCTCAAAAACCAGTGAGGTAACACTCGTGTCGGTTCGACCCCGACTCCGGGTACTTTTTTAAACCTTTGTTGATAAAAATCGGCAGAGGTTTTTTTTGTGCGTTGTGATTTCTTTACTGCTGTACCAGATTGGGGACTGACCGGTCGGCTTTAACCATTTTGTAAAGCTTGTCGCCACGGCGCAATGTCTCTTTCGCAGGGAAGGAGCAAATATCACCCTTCTTCACGTGTTTAACCGGTTCCAGATCAAGACGTATCTCTGTAAGATTATCTTCATAAACACCCGTGGTGCTGCCAATTACTATAATCTGATCTCCGATTTCCAATGTATGTGTTTCCACTTTTAATTCGGCCACGCCAATTTTGCTGTAGAAATTTGTGATTTTCCCGATAAACATTTTTCGGTCTGTAGCCTGGTTACCATACTCTTCAGTCCACTCTCCTGTTTTTCGCCCCAGATAATAACCATCCCAAAAACCACGGTTGTAAACCCGGGAAAGTTCTGCATTCCAACGGTCAATATTTTCTTGTGTGTAATCGCCACTAAACCATGCATTCACCGCTTTACGGTAAACACGTGAAACAATTTTTACATATTCAGGAGAACGACCGCGGCCTTCCAGTTTAAGAACCCGAACACCCGCATCCAGAATTTTGTCAAGAAAAGAAACGGTATTTAAATCTTTGGGAGACATAATGTATTTGCCATCCACTTCCAGTTCCAGGTCAGATTCAGTATCTTTCACTGTATATTTCCGGCGGCAGGGCTGCAGACAGGCACCCCGGTTAGCCGAAGAATTCAGGTTGTCTAGACTCAGGTAACATTTCCCGGATACGGCCATACACAAGGCGCCGTGGGCAAAAATTTCAATTTGAATCAACTCACCTTTTGGCCCTCTAATGTTTTGCTCACGAATGGCGGTAGTAATGGCTTTTACCTGGTCGATACGCAGTTCGCGTGCCGTTACCATAACATCAGCAAAATGAGAATAAAATTTTACCGCTTCAATGTTGCATATATTACTTTGGGTGGAGATGTGGATTTCAACACTTTTTTTAAATGCGTATTGAATGACCGCCTGATCGGAGGCAATAATAGCAGTAATGTCATTTTCTTTGGCCGCATCCACAATCTTCCGCATAAGCGGCAGATCCTCATCATAGATCTCTGTATTCAGCGTAATGTAAGACCGGATATTGTTTTTTTTACATATAGTAGAAATTCTGACAAGATCGTCCAGGGTAAAATTTTTGGAAGATCTTGAACGCATATTCAGATTTTCAATCCCAAAATAAACCGAATCGGCACCACCCTGAATAGCCGCCATCAAGGATTCGTACGAGCCTACCGGAGCCATTATTTCCACATCTTTTGCTGTCATAATCAGAATTTCGGGCTGCAAAAATAACGAAAACCAGTAACATCTTTATCTGTACTCTTTTTAAGCCGTTCTTTTGCTACTGGTAATCATGGCTTTCTTTTCCCGGCATCAGGTTTCACATTCCCCTCAAACGATTGAAACCGGTAATTTTACAGGTATTACAATAAATAATCACACCTATCAGAAGGTCCCCGAAGAAAAATTTTCCATAACTATTTGTTTTATTGAAATTAATAATAGTTTTGTTTCCATAAACCAACGCAAAAAGTAAAGGGGAGTTATCATGTGTTCAATTTTAGGAATTCTGGATGTTAAAACCGGAATAGCAGGCTTGCGGGAACAGGCGTTGGAAATGTCAAAAACCATGCGTCACCGCGGCCCCGACTGGTCAGGAATTTATGTAAACGATGAAGCCATTCTGGTACACGAACGGTTGTCTATCGTGGATGTGGAAAACGGTGCACAGCCGTTGATGAGTGGCGATGGCCGGCTGGCACTTGCCGTGAATGGTGAAATTTACAACCACCGTGAGCTGGAAAAGAACCTGAACCTCCCTTACGATTTCCAAACAAAATCGGATTGCGAAGTCATCAACGCGCTTTATCTTGAGAAAGGATCTGCTTTTTTGGATGACCTGAACGGCATCTTTGCTTTTGTACTTTACGACAACAAAGACCATTCTTATCTCATTGGCCGCGACCACATCGGCATCGTACCACTTTATTACGGTTACGATGAAATAGGTAATTTTTATGTAGCTTCAGAAATGAAAGCACTCATGGGACATTGTACCAAAATAAAAGAGTTTCCTCCCGGCCACTACTACGACAGCCATGATCAAAAATTTGTTCGTTACTACACACGCGACTGGGAATCGTACGATGCTGTAAAAAACAATATCACCAATAAAAAACAATTAAAACAGGCTTTGGAAAACGCCGTTCATCGCCAACTTATGTCCGATGTTCCTTACGGTGTGTTACTTTCCGGCGGGTTGGATTCTTCCATTATTGCTGCTGTAGTACGCAAATATGCACAGCGGCGTATCGAATCTTCCGACATGAAAGAAGCGTGGTGGCCACAGGTTCATTCTTTCTCCATCGGGCTAAAGGGTTCTCCCGATCTGGAAGCGGCCAAAAAGGTTGCCGACCACATTGGTTCTGTTCATCATTCTTTTGTTTACACCGTACAGGAAGGCCTGGACGCTGTAAAAGATGTAATTTATCATTTGGAAACTTATGATGTAACCACCATTCGGGCAGCAACGCCCATGTACCTCATGTCGCGAAAAATTCGCTCTATGGGAGTAAAAATGGTGTTGTCAGGTGAAGGTGCCGATGAAGTTTTCGGAGGCTATCTCTATTTTCACAAAGCGCCCAA
>WFNG01000014.1 GCA_015488735.1 Bacteroidales bacterium
CAGGGTAGCTATGTTTGGATGAGATAAGCGCTGAAAGCATCTAAGCGCGAAACTTACCTCAAGATGAGGCTTCCTTTAAGGGTCGTTAAAGACGATGACGTTGATAGGCTGCAGGTGTAAAGTCAGTAATGACAAAGCCGAGCAGTACTAATTACCCGTAGACTTTTTAACTACAATTCCACTTATTAACCGGTTTTATAAGTAAAATATATGCTTTTTCTCAATTATGTCAATGATTTAAGATCTTAGGGTGACTATTGCGGCAAGGTCCACCTCTTCCCATTCCGAACAGAGAAGTTAAGCCTGCCAGCGCCGATGATACTGCTATACCAAGTGGGAAAGTAGGCCGTCGCCAACCTTTTTAAAGCCTTCATGGAAACATGAGGGCTTTTTTTATGCCTGATTCTTTTGAAATTTACATAGAGAATACGGATATATGGATCGCGTAAATTAATTCCACTTCATTTTCATTAAACGCTTGCGGAGTGATTTTAGACTGGTAACTGATTTATAGGGTTTTACACTGTTTATCTCCGGTTTTGAGTTTGGCTTATTGTTGTTTCTCTCTTTCGTGTCTAGATGAGTCTGACAATTAAGTGTTTAATTGTCTTAAAGCCAAGAAAGAAAGGGTATTGGTTTAAATATATTATATGAATAATTTTCAATACTTTTAAGGATTGATATTGGCACGGATGCCAAGTGTTACTTTTACTTTATCATCAGAAAATATCTGTACCGGAACAGTTCCGTGATTAAAAGTTGCTACCGTCACGTTTACTATCAATTTGTTAGCTTTCTGAATATCATTTATAAATCCAGCCGGTATTGTTACCTTAATAACACTGATAGCAGGGGCTTTTATTGCTCCCATACTGTTCAAATTGGCTGAATGTATTGTTCCCAAATTAAGAACCCTCAATGTCTTCCCTGTTATGGAATCAGGAAAAATCAGTCCTATGGAAATATCGAAGGGAAAGCCGTTTGAAACACTGGCAATAATTGAACCTGAATTTGCCGGTAAATCATTTGGTGATATACTGACAAATCCTACAGTATCGGCAAATGATATTCCCGGGGTTTTGAAGCTAAAAGGAATCTTTATGTCAGCACTTGCGGAAAAGACATCGTTTTGACTGATGAAATTTGTTGCCAAACCATCGGGATTTGTAATAAACCCACCAGAGTAGTTTATGGTATCAGGAAGTAATGCCAGGAAATCAACAATAGAGGAATTGTCTTTGTTCACTTCAATGCTGTCATTAACGGTCTGTCCGGCAGTTTTAGGGTACTTGAATGCAACGGAATCATAATTTAAGTTCTGAGATTTTTCTGAATCTTTTTTTATAGCTTTAAAATTTAATTTGGCTTTAATGGGGATACCAAAATTGTTCTGATAATGTAAAACTAATTGAGGGTTACTGAATTCCAGACTTCCGCTAATTTTATTTAGAAAGCCCAAATTAAAAGAGAAGCCGCCGTTGTCGATTTGATATTTTTGTTTTCCAAGATATCCCTCTGCTGAAGAAAGCTTTATTCTGTTTATTTTGAATGTTGCCGTAATTCTGTTGGATGAATCAAAAGCTACCAGACTATTTGTAGGGTTCAGAGATACGCTTAGTTTAACAGGTAACCGGTTAAATTTCTGAAGGTTGTCTTTTGTTAAATCAAAAATTGTATTTGATAAGTCCCATGAATCGTTTATACTACTGTTTGCCTGGATTGAGAAATTCTGCTCAGGTATCTGATGATCTGTTAAAGCAGAGAGTAGGACAAGCTGAGCTTGAATACCTACGTTTAAACTGGATTGGACGGTGTAATCTATTTTTCCGGCAGCAAGGGTTGCTTTATAGAGCCTCTCTCCATCTTTTGTGTCTATGTCCAGTACTTTAGATGTGGAGAATGCCAGTTGCCGGGTTATTTTTGCAATTCCGGATACTGTTGTAAGGTTATGTGTACCGAATTTGAAAGATAGTCCCTTTGACAAATCGATAAGGACTTTGTTCGGATAACTGCCATTGCTGCTAAATGCATGTGCTACCAGCTTAAATTTGTTTCCCAGTGTTTTTCCAGCAAGATTGATAACCACAGTGTTTGTGGCTCCCGGTGTCAGATTGTTTATTATTATTGATTTGAGAACCTGATTATTGTCTACATCGATTAAATCATAGGAAATTGTATTAATCGTAACAGGCAGCTCGTTGGTAGCTCCAATTTCTAATGTGCCTTTTGAAAATTTCAGGCTTTTATAAAAGCTGATTTCAGGCATGTTTAGCGTAAATTCATTGGTTATCTGGAAAGGGGGAAAAATATTTTGTGTTTTGTTGTATTTTTTAAGTGTATCTGCTGTTTGAGGGTTAAAATATTTTAAGATATCATATACGGCTACTTTAATGCTATCGGAAAAATCATCAAAATGTATAGCTCCCAAAGAAAATGAATATTGTTGGGATAATTGTGGCGAAAACTGCAGTAAGCTGTCTGCCGAAATGGAAAAAACTGAATTTTTATGGTAAACATAAACCAGAGAACTGTCAGAATTGGTCGCTATACTTGAATCATTTCCTATAATATCGCGAAACGTGATGGTAGTCTTGGCAAATGGAATAGAAACATTTGGTTTCCATTTTGTTATGGAAATCTTTTGGTATTTATTAATGTCTTTTTGACAAGAAGAAAGAAGGGCCCCAATGAATAAAAAAAGGATGAAAATTTTTGTAAATTTTTGCATAGTATTTATATTTTGCTCAGACAAAGATACATTAGAATAATTATTCTTGCAAAAGAAAAAGAAATTTACATGGTTTAATATTGGCTTTGTGATGAGATATTTGTCTTTTTATCGTATGGAAGTGGCTGATATTTAATCGATTTAGCGGTCATAAATAAAAAACAGCCGCTATCTCAGACAGCGGCTGTTTAGAAATTTACAAATTGTTATTATTTATTAGCAGGATCTTTTCCTGAGGCATCTTTTCCGGTTGGGTAAGCAGGCAGATCTTTTGGCGGTTGAGGAAGAATCATTGGGTGTTCTTTGATTTTCTTCATCAGATAATCAATGGCCGTATTCAATTGTTTGTCCTTTCCGGCCATCA
>WFNG01000015.1 GCA_015488735.1 Bacteroidales bacterium
CTGTTACAGGAATTCCGTGAAAAGAAAATTCATATGGCTATCGTGGTGGATGAATATGGCGGAACTTCCGGAATCATTACGCTGGAAGATATTCTGGAAGAGATTGTGGGCGAGATTAGTGATGAATTTGATGTGGAAGATGACGCCTTTCATTATAAAAAGATGAATGACAGTACTTATTTCTTTGATGCGAAAACACCGTTGAACGACTTGTGTAAAATCATGGAAATAGAAGACGACACGTTCGACAGCGATCGCGGTGAAGCAGATTCGCTGGGCGGCCTGATTCTGGAACTGGAAGGAAAAATTCCTGAAAAAGGAGAGAAAATAAAATACCATCATTTTACGTTTGAAATAATAGAATCTGATACAAGAAAAATTAATAAAATAAAAATCACCTTCAACCCGGAGGAAAAAAATGAATAAAAAGATCTTCTGGACGCTTGTCCTGGTGCCCCTCATTCTTCTTTCCTTTTCCTGCAGCAGCCATTACACCCCAAAACCGTTAGGCTATTTTCGTATAGACCTGCCACAGCATCAATATCGCCGGTTCGACAGTACTTTTCCTTACCGGTTTGAATACCCCACGTATGCCCGAATCACCGACGATCCCAACTCACCTAATCAAAAATACTGGATAGACATTCGCTATCCACAGTATAAAGCTTCGCTGCACATCAGTTATAAAGTGATTAACCATAATCTTAGAAAATACCTTGAAGATTCGCGCAAGCTGGTGGTAAAGCATATTGCAAAAGCAAGTGCCATTAACGACAGCCTTATTGTTGACCCCGGACGTAAACTTTATGGTATGACTTACGATATTGAAGGAAACGGGGTGGCTTCATCGTACCAGTTTATCCTTACCGACAGCAGCCGTAACTTTTTGCGTGGCTCTCTGTATTTTTACGTGGTTCCCAACAACGACTCACTGGAACCCGTGATTCAATTCATAAAAGATGATATTCGTCATCTTATCAAAACTTTCCACTGGAAAAAACCGGTAATAAAGTAATAACCTGATAAACTTTTAAGATTGTAAGCTTTGTAGCCGTGTGGTTTAACACTTCGCTTTCTGATTTGATTAATTTGACTATTTTTGACAAGTAAAATTTAACCGATGGAATGGAATAGTCCTGACATAAAGAAAGGGAAAGCCTATGGTAGAAACAGTAAAATTAGGTGGGCGATTAAAATGGTATCATATTGCCAGGCCTTCTGAGCAGGACTTGGAATTTTTGGAGAATACTTTCCATTTTCATGCACTGGATATCGAAGACTGCCGCCAAACGAGCCAACGTCCGAAAATTGACGTTTATGATGACTACTATTTCCTTATTCTGAATTTTCCGAATTTTGACAGACAAAATCGTTTTGTAAAACCCAAAGAGGTAAAAATTTTCTGGGGTGAAGACTTCTTTATCACCGTTGGGAAAACCCATTGGGTAGTCGATAATCTTTTTGATGAAGCGGAAAAACAGGAAAAAAATGGTGACCATTTTGAGATTGCCACTTCTGATGCGCTGCTTTACACCGTTATGGAACATCTGATGACGCAGGCTGTTTATCTGCTTAGAAAAGTAGGGCTTGAACTGGAACTTATTAATCGTGAACTTTTCAGCTCGCGTGCCGAAACGGTTATCGAACGCCTATCAGCTACCCGGAAAAATATTATCGTCCTCAACACCATGTTTAAACCTCAGTTACGTGTTTTTAACAAATTCGAGTCGGGAAGTATTGAGGGCTTTGCCGTTAACATGGAAGACTACTGGGGAAACATTCTCGACTACTACAACAAAATATGGGATATGACAGAGGATTATGGTGAACTTATTGAAGGGTTATCCACCACTTTCGATTCTATGCAGACCAACAAGACCAACGAAATAATGAAAATCCTCACGCTTATTTCATCTATTGTGCTTCCGCTGACTTTTCTCACCGGCCTTTACGGGATGAATGTTAGCCTTCCCCTTCAGGAAGAGCGTACTGCTTTCTGGATTTTGCTGACCCTCATGGTTGGCCTTGGAGTGGGGATGGTGGCTTATTTTAAGAAAAAGCACTGGATGTGATATCAATAACTTCCAGGTTCCATTGAATGAGGTTATTTTATTATCTCAAACGTGTCCCAGTCTCTGCCCACATTAAATTTCTCCCTGAATTCCCGTAAATCTTTTTCCGAAAGACTCATCCGTATGGCCGCTTCTTTGCTTTCGGGTGCTTCCGACAGCACTTTCCCTTTGGCATCTATCAGTTTGGAATGTCCGTTGTAATTATTACCCAGGCCGTCGGTTCCCACCCGATTTACCCCCAGTACAAAAGCCTGATTCTCTATGGCGCGGGCTTTGAGTAAAATATCCCACGGATAGGTCCTCACAGCCGGCCAGTTAGCAACATAAACAGCCAGGTCATATTCAAAAGTTTCGTTTTGATACCGGTTTTTGCTCCATACGGGAAACCGCAGGTCGTAACAAACCATGGGCTTTATTTTCCAGCCATTAATTTCCACAAGTAATTGATGGTTACCTGCTTTTATGCGTTCATGCTCGCCACCCATAGAAAAAACATGCCGCTTATTATAACGTTTATAGGTGCCATCGGGATGCATCCAGATAAGGGCATTAAAATAAGCTGAGGCAGCTTTTAGTAAAAGACTTCCGGTAATTACCGCACCGGTTTGTGCGGCCATGCGATGTAGCCATTGCATACTTTCGCCATCAATATTTTCGGCAAAAGGTGCCGGGTCAACGGGAAAACCGGTGGTAAAAGTTTCGGGTAAAACAATTAAATCGCATCCTTTTCCCCGTGTCAGAATTTTCTTTTCAAAATTTTCCCTGTTCTGAACGGGATTTTCCCAAACCAGATTGGCTTGCAGAAATAGAATTTCCAAATTTTTCACTTCATTGCTGTTAGTTGATTACTGTTACAATAAAAACCGGCCAATATATTTAAGGTATTAACGACACAGACTTCAATATAATATATTAACGCAGGTTAAAACCTGAAAGCCTTCGTTTGTGTTTCAAAAATAATACAATTATTTTGTACTTCGTTGTTTTAAATTTTGGCTGAATCCCTGCAATTTTATTACTTTGGTTTTTGAAGATTTTAATGTGGCAGAGCAAAATATTATTAACGCTGAATCTGAAAAGAGATACTAAGAATAAATTTTCTATTTTAGCCTTCTTAAACTATGGCCAAAGTATTCATGTTTTCAAAGCTCGAAAAGTGTCTGTATCTAAGCATTGCAATGCTTATTGCAATGTCGTCGTATGGCCAGCAGTCGCCGGCTTTTACGCAATAC
>WFNG01000016.1 GCA_015488735.1 Bacteroidales bacterium
ACGAAATTGGTGCCTTTTACCGTCCTGCCGTTTTTAATATCGAGGCAGGGAATAATACGTTTAGCCAACATAATCTTTTATTTGGTCAATGGTAATTTTGTTTTCCAGCAAGGCTTTTCCCACAATGGCGCCATCCAGTCCGGCTTTTTGCAGGGCGGCAAGGTCTTCGGCGCTGTTCACCCCGCCGCTGGCAATCAGCTTCAGGGAGGAAAAAGTTTTTACTATTTTGCGGTAAAGCGCCACAGCGCTGCCCTGCAGCAGGCCATCACGGGCAATTTTTTCCACCAGCGAAACCAGTGTTTTCCTTTTGTCAGAAGTGGCAGTAATGTCCAGAAAAACCAGTTCGTCGGCACCCTGTTCCGAATAAATCCGTCCCAGTTCCACCGGGTCGCCCGCATCGCGCAGGTTGACGAAATGGGTACCTTTTACCGTCCTGCCGTTTTTAATGTCGAGGCAGGGAATAATGCGTTTAGCCAACATAATTTTTAATTTGATCGATGGTAATTTTATTTTCCAGCAAAGCTTTTCCCACAATGGCGCCATCCAATTCTGCATCTTTCAACATTTCAATGTCTTTGGCGCTGTTAACACCGCCGCTGGCGATAAGTTTCAGTGATGGAAATGCACGAAGTATATCGCGGTATAAATCCACGGCGCTGCCCTTCAACAAGCCATCACGGGCAATGTCGGTGCAAACCGCATACCGTACGCCTTTTTTTAAATAAAATTCAAGAAAGGGAAAAAGCTGCCATTCCGTTTCCGTTTTCCAGCCGTTGATGTACACTTTGCCGTCTTTCACATCAGCACCGAGGATGATTTTTTCCGGCCCGAAACGTTCCAGCCAGCGGGTTACCGTTTCCGGTTTTTTTACGGCAATGCTGCCGGCGGTTACCTGCTGCGCCCCGGCATTAAACACCTGTTCCAGCGCTTCCGTATTTTTTACGCCGCCTCCAAAATCGACAGTAAGGTGAGTTTGGGCTGCTATCTTCTGCAACACATTCAGGTTTTGCGGCTTCCCGGCTTTGGCACCGTCCAGGTCTACCAGGTGCAGGTAACGGAATCCTTGTTCTTCCAGTTTTTTGGCCAGCTTTACCGGATCGGTGGCGTACAGTTTCTTCCGGTCATAATCTCCCTGTTCGAGCCGCACGCAACGGCCTTCTATAATGTCAATGGCGGGTATAATTCTCATTGATATCGTTATTTCATTGATAAAAAATTCCTTAAAATCTGTGCACCTGTTTTCCCGCTTTTTTCGGGATGAAACTGACAGGCGTAAAAATTGTCTTTGGCCATGGCTGCCGAAAAGGGCAGGCCGTATTCGCTTTGCGCGATGGTAAACGGGTTAACCGGCACATAATAGCTGTGTACGAAATAGGCATACGGATCTTCTCCCACACCGTAGAAAAGAGGTGATTTGAGCGCTGTCAGTGTATTCCAGCCCACCTGCGGCACTTTCAGGTTTTTAGGAAAAGACACCGCTTTCGCGGGAAAAATTCCGAGACATCCGCTATTTCCTTCCTCTGACCAGAAACCCATAAGTTGCAACCCGAGACAAATGCCCAGTACCGGCTGTTTTAATTCCGGAATCACCTTATCCAGACCGTACTGCTGCAGCGCTTTCATGGCCGATGAGGCTTCGCCCACGCCGGGAAAAATCACTTTGTCGGCCTGCAGGATTTCACCGGCATCTGCGGTAAGCCGGCCCCGATATCCCAACCTTTCGAGGGCAAACTGCACCGACCGCACGTTTCCGGCCCCGTAATCGATAATGGCTATGTTCATGTTTTCTGTTTTTTTTTGCCGGATTGAAATCCGGCTTTATTTCGTCAAGTCACCCCTACGGGGTTCGTATTTTTTTTCAACCATTTCAAGCGTCCACGCTTAAAGAATTTATTTTTTAAACTGCTTTTGGTGTGGATTCAATATGCTTTTGGCGTGGACGCCAAAAGCGGTTATTCCAGGATTCCTTTCGTGCTGGGCAACACATTACTGTCTGCATCGCGTTGCACGGCCATCCTCATGGCACGGGCAAAGGCTTTGAAGATAGCTTCAATTTTATGGTGCTCATTGGTTCCCGACGCTTTGATGTTCAGGTTGCAACCGGCAGCATCCGAAAACGACTTGAAAAAGTGAAAGAACATCTCCGTAGGCATTTCGCCAATCTTTTCCCGCTTAAATTCGGCTTCCCACATTAGCCAGTTCCGTCCGCCGAAATCCAGCGCCACCTGTGCCAGGCTGTCGTCCATGGGCACATAAAATCCATAGCGACTGATGCCTTTTTTGTCGCCCAGCGCTTGTTTGACCGCCTGTCCCAAAACCAGTGCAGTATCTTCAATGGTGTGATGCTCATCCACTTCGAGATCACCTTCCACTTTTAATGAAATATCCATACCTCCATGGCGGCTGACCTGCTCCAGCATGTGGTCGAAGAAGCCGATGCCCGTTTGGATGTCCGCTTTTCCATCCCCATCCAGGTTCAAGGTTAGGCGGATATCGGTTTCTTTGGTTTTCCGGTTGACGGTAACGCTTCTCTTTTTCAACTTCAAAAACCGGTAAACCTCTTTCCACGAATCTGTTTGCAACACTTGCGTAACCTTGTCTAAACCGTGTTTGCCGGGGGCGGCCAGCAAAATACCTTTACACCCAAGGTTTCTGGCCAGTTCCATATCGGTCAGCCGGTCGCCAATGACGAAGGAATTTTTCATATCATAATCTCCTCTCAGGTATTTCGTCAGCAAACCGGTATGCGGCTTACGGGTAGGCGCATTTTCTTCCGGAAAACTACGATCGATGAGAATATCGGAAAACAGGATTCCTTCATTCTCCAAAGATTTCAGCATTTTGTTCTGCACGGGCCAAAAGTCCTTTTCGGGAAAGGCATCGGTACCCAGACCATCCTGGTTAGTGACCATCACCAGTTCGTAACCCAGTTCGGCAATCTGCGACAAATAACGGAAAACGCCCGGATAAAATTCCAGCTTTTCCAGACTGTCCACCTGAAAATCTTCGGGTGGTTCGAGGATCAGGGTGCCGTCACGGTCGATAAAAAGTACTTTTTTCATTTGCTCCTATTAAATTTTACCTTTTTGTGTTTTGTCACGATTTTGGTGCTTCGCATACCAAAATCCCGCCAAAACTTTTTATTATCTTTCTGCCCCGCATTTCGCTTCGCTCCATACGTGGCTAATTTATTAAACCCTTTCAGGATTTAATTTTATTTTTATTCAATCAATGTTGTTTCGGGCGTGGACGACTGAAGCGGGGCCTGAAGCAGTTGTATTATATTTTTCAATTCGAATAAAAACCTTTGGTTTTCTTCCGGCGTGCCGATGGTGATGCGCAGGCAGGAAGCACAATGCAGGATTCCGGAACGGTTGCGTACCACAATACCCTCGCGCAGTAGTTTCTCATAAACTGCTGTGGCATTTTTCATTTCCACCAGCAGGAAATTGGCATCAGAGGGAAAAACTTTTTTCACGCCGGGCATCGTCTCCAGCGCCTGTCGCATTTCCTCCTTTTCCTGCAAGATGAGCGCAATTTGTTCTTTTGTTTTTTGCACCTGTTTTAATTGTTTTATTGCTTCCTGCTGGCTTAGCAGGTTCACGTTGTACGGCGGTTTGATACGGTTCAAAATACGGATAATCTCTTCGCCGGCAAAGCCGAGTCCGAGCCGCAACGCTGCCATTCCCCAAGCTTTCGAAAGCGTTTGTACCACTACGAGATTCGGAAACAGGGAAAGTTTTCCGAGCCATCCCGGTTTGTCCGAAAAATCGGAATAGGCCTCATCCACCACTACCAAAGCACCGGTATTTTTCAGGATGATTTCTATGGCTTCCGGTCCTAACGCATTTCCGGTGGGATTGTTGGGCGAACAAAGCAAAATCAGTCTGGTATGGTCATCCGTCAGCGACAAAACTTTTTCGGGATCGAGACTGAAATCCGGGTTCAGGTCGGCCGTACGGCATTGCACGTCGTTCACATCGGCCAACACCTGGTACATACCGTAGCCGGGACGTATTGTCACCACATTGTCAAGCCGCGGCTCGCAAAAAGCCCGGAACAACAGGTCGAGCACCTCATCGCTGCCGTTGCCGATAAAAAGTTTTTCTTCCGGAATGCCTTTTACGGCCGAAACCACCTTTTTCAGTTCGCGTTGCCACGGATCGGGATATCGGTTGTAACCGGAAGGATAAGGACTTTCATTGGCATCGAGCCAAACGGAAGCTTCGCCAGAAAAATCATCCCTGGCGGAGGTGTAGGGCTGAAGTCCGGATACATTTTTTCGTACCAACCTGTTCACATCAAACCTGTTCATAGCTTTTCATTTTTTAACGCGGCCAAACGAAGGGTAGCAGCCCGGGCATGGGCATCCAGTCCTTCGGCTTTGGCCATGACTTCAATGCTGTTGCCCAAGTTGCGCATGCCTTCCGGGGAAATACGCTGAAAACTGATTTTTTTGGTAAAATCGTCCAGTCCCAGACTGCCGTAACTGCGGGCAAAACCGCCGGTGGGCAGGGTATGGTTGGTGCCCGACACATAGTCACCGGCACTTTCCGGCGTGTAACCGCCCAGAAAAACGGAACCGGCATTCCGCAGGTTTTCCAGGTAATATGCTTCCTCCCGCGAAACAATAATCAAATGCTCGGGCGCGTAGGTATTCACAAAACCAATGGTTTCCGCTTTGTCGGAAGAAAAAAGGAAACGGGCATTTTTCAACGACGCCCGGGCTATTTCTTTTCGGGGCAGGTTTTGCAGCTGCTTTTCCAGTTCATCGTTCACCGATTCCAGGAATTCCAGCGAACCGGAAATACAAACCACCTGACTGTCAGTCCCGTGCTCAGCCTGTGAAAGCAAGTCGGAGGCCACGAAAGCTGGATGGGCAGTTTCATCGGCTATGACCAGCAATTCGGAAGGTCCTGCCGGCATGTCGATGGCCACGCCTTCGGTTTGTGCCTTTTGCTTAGCTGCGGTAACGTATTGGTTTCCAGGACCAAAGATTTTATCCACTTTCGGAATGCTTTCCGTACCATATGTTAATGCAGCGATGGCCTGAACACCTCCGGCTTTCACCACCACATCCACACCGGTAATTTGGGCGGCAATAAGAATGGCGGGAGGAATCTTCCCTTCGCCATTGGGCGGCGTGGCCAACACAATTTTTTCGCAGCCGGCAATTTGCGCCGGAACCGCCAGCATCAACACCGTGGAAAACAGGGGTGCCGTGCCACCGGGAATGTAAATCCCTACCTTTCTTACGGGGACACTCTTCTGCCAGCACTGTACTCCCGGTTCCGTTTCCACGGAAAACCCCTGTGACAGTTGTGCCTTGTGAAAGGTTTCGATATTCTTTTTAGCCTTTAAAATGGCCCGGCGCAAGGCTTCGGGCACCACAGCGGTCCCTTGTTCCCACTCTTTTTTGCTTACGGTAAGCCCGGAAAGCACTACCTTGTCAAATTGCCGGGTAAAAGCTTTTACCGCCTCATCGCCCGAAACCCTGACCTTGTCAAAAACTTCGGACACAAGGGTATCCAGATCACCGGTTTGCAATTGGGGCCGTTTGCACAATTTCGGCCATTCCGAACGGGGGATGTTTTTGTATATTTTCATAAACCTTTTTAAATGATTAAACTCTTATTTTTTTGTCATACTTACAGCTCCTCCGGATTTGCAATCTGGAGGTTGTTGAGCCGGGGGATTTAAAATCCCCCAGTCCTGTAACATTCGGATTACAAATCCGAATGAGCGGGGCAGCTTGCTTAACTTTCGGATTGCAAATCCGAAAAAGCATATAGTCGAAAAACCCTACAGCACCACCTTCCCAATGGGAATGGTCAGGATTCCCTGAGCGCCGGCGGCTTTCAGTTTATCGATGACTTCCCAGAAAGTATCTTCCTTAATCACGGTATGCAACGAGCTCCACCCTTTTTGTTTCAAGGGCATGATCGTGGGACTTTTTAGTACCGGCAACAGGTTGGATACCTCTTCAATTTTTTCATTGGGAACATTCATTAAAATATATTTGGTATTCTTGGCTCCCAATACGGCACGGACACGAAAAAGAAGCCTTTCCATAACGTCATTGGCTTCGGGGGTGATTCTTGGTGATTTGGCCAATACTGCTTCCGATGTCAAAATTGTTTCTACCTCTTTGAGTCCGTTTTTAAACAAAGTACTTCCTGAGCTGACAATATCACAAATGCCATCGGCCAGGCCTATGTTCGGGGCAATTTCCACCGATCCTGAAATAACGTGGATATCCGCCTGAACACCCCTTTTATCAAGAAAACTTTGCAAAGTAAATGGGTAGGAAGTAGCTATTTTTTTTCCGTTGAAATATCCAAAACCCGCGTAATCCACATTTTTTGGAACGGCCATAGAAACCCTGCATCTGGCAAACCCCAGTTTTTGTACTACCTCTGCTTTTTTAGGCTTTTCAATAAGTACATTTTCACCAATAATAGCCGCGTCGGCCACGCCATCTTCCAGATACTGGGGAATGTCGGAATTACGGAGAAACAAAATCTCCAGCGGAAAATTCCCGGCCGGGGCCTTCAACTGGTCTTTGCCATTGTCGAGGGTAATCCCGCAATCTTTTAGCAGCTTAATAGAACTGTCATGTAAACGTCCCGATTTTTGGACAGCAATCTTCAATTTATTCATCCTTTTTGTGTTTAGTACTGAATAAACCGGAGGCAGGGAAACAAAAAACCCATCCGATTTATTCAGATGGGTTTGATATTTATTTTTTATTCACGCACAATATCATTCGCTCATCTGAACAGATGGAGATGCAAATGATGATGATGTGTGAAAGTTATGTTCATTTCTATTACTTTTATGGGGCAAAAGTAAATTAATTTTTTAGATGTCCAAAAAAATATTACTTTTTTAGAACATATTAATAATGCTTTCATATTTTTGCATGTCCTTTCTTTAAAAGAAAACGGCAAAATACAGAGTATAACAACAAACAATAAAAAGCTAGAAATCATGGATATATCAAAAGAAAATTTAATTGATGCTATCTCACAGGTAACCCATCCTTCCATCAATTTTTCATTGGCCGAGCTGGGAATACTTCAGGATATGGACGTAGTAGATAAAACAGTAAAAGCAACTTTCGTTTTTCCTTTTCCGGAAATTCCCATCGCTGATGCGCTTATTTCCTCAATCCAAATTCCACTAAAGTCCATGGGATATGATTTTGAATATAACACCCGTGTCATGACAGAAGAGGAAAAAGAAAAATTCCTTGCCTTGGAAGCCAAAGGCTGGAAAGGATAAATAAAGTGGAAGAAGAATCTTACTTCTTCTTCCATTGTAGCGACAAAAGATCCTGAACTATTTTTTGTCTTTTTTATTTTTTCTTTCATTCAATTTCTGCAAATCACCTAACCCTTGAACATTTATCGATTTAGAGATTTCAGAAATTGTTTTTAGGTCTATGAGGCCGGTGAGACTCATGATCATGGTTTCGTCCGAACCATGGATAATCATTAACAGTTCTCTGATTTTTCCGTTTTTGTCCTGTGAGGCAAGAAAATTTATTTTATTGTCTGACCCGTTATCCACCGACATGAGTTCCATATATTTCTTTGCCGGAATGGTTCGTTTTATTTCGTTATAAAAGGCCTGCACTTTGGTACTGTCTTTCGGCTCATAAACAAGCATTTTCAGGCTCTTGAGCTGTTTCATGGCATCCAGGGCTTTTTGTGCCTGCGGCGAACTGTCACTTGAATTTATGCCCGAAAACAGTTGAAACATTTGTGGAGAAATATTGATACTGGTAAATCCGGGTTTGCCGGCATATTTTTCGTAAAGATGATCTATGGCAGTCTGAGCTGAGGTCATCTGAGGTATCAGCGCCATGACAAACATGATAATAATGATACTGAACTTTTTCATGATATTTGATTTAAATGATTATTTTTTAATTGGTTTAAAATTGATATACACACTGTTAAGCGATTCCATAAGTTGTTGTGCACGGTCTATTTCGGACAGCTTTTGTAAAGGTTTTACAGCAGTATTAAAGGTTCCCATTTCCGCAGCTTTTTCCATGGCTCCTGTAATCTCCGATGATGCTTTGACTGCCGGGCGCATACCTTCATTTAATGTTCCCGAAACCATCTGTAATGCCGTACGTACCTGCACATATGCCAGAGTCTGATTAGTGGTGGTACCCGGCAAAATTGAATTTTTATCCTGATGATTTCCCATCCACAAAGCCAGAACAAGCAAAACGGAAGCAGCCACGCCTGCCAGTGCATACCATCCGGTAAAGGCACGCTCAGGTTTATGGGCACTGGAAATCTTCTCAATAATTTTCGCATCAAAAGATTCATTTAGAAGGCTTTCCGATTGCCATTGTATCAGCATTCGGAAATGTTCCTTTTCGGCTGAAAACTCCTGCGGGACATCCGGCCGTGCAAAAAACTCCCGAAGAATTGCTTCCTCTTCTTCACTGGTTTCGCCATTGTAAAACCGCTTAAGCAATATTTTAATCTTTTCCGGTTCCATATTTTTCAATTTTTTCGATTTCCGTCCTAATCTTTTTTCGTGCCCGCGACAGGTTCACCCGGATGTAATTACCGTCAAAACCTGTTATCACTGAAATTTCTTCAAAACCATACCCTTCCACATCGCGCAGATGCATAATCGTTTTTTGTTGCTCCGGAAGATCAGCCATCATTTTTAGGACGTGCTGTATCAGGTCCCGCGCTTCATTTTGCTGTTGTAAATCCGCCTCCCCTGCCCGGTGATAAATCTCCGGCTTGAACCTCAGCGTTTTGTTTTTTTTCTGCCGTAGTGTGTCCAGACACCGGTTTCGGGTCATTGTCATCAAAAGGCCTTCCAAACTATTATATTTTCCTAACCGATACCGCATATCCCAGATTTTAAGATAAACCTCCTGCACCACATCTTCCGCTTCTTCACGCTGGCCGGTGAGATGCCATGCTAACCGGAACAATTTGTTCTTCAACGGCAGGAGCTTTATTTTAAATTCTTCCGGTGTCATTCAATTATCAGGACGGTACAGTTTTGAAAATATTACACCCGGCACAACAATTTTTTCTGAGCACCTGGGATTTGTGACAATAAAAATAAATAATTCAGGCGAGTACAGTGTTTTTTAACCAATTGAACTTTTGTTACTTGGATTTTAACAATATCTTTGTCGTGTAACATATTTTATTTTTTTATTGAAGTTTTAAAATCCTGAAGAGATGAAGCTGGTCATTAGCTTTTTGATTTTTATTGTGATAAGCAGTCTGGCCAGTCTTGTTGGGCTGGGCGGTGGCGTTTTTTATGTCCCGGCACTGGTTTTCCTAGGCTACTCCTTTAATGAGGCATCGACCATCAGCTTGTTTCTAATTGTAGTAACCGGGTTATCAGCCTTTTTGCAATTCAGAAAAGGTGGTCTGGTGGACTGGAAGATAGCGCTGGTCATGGAATTTTTTACAGGACTGGGCGCTTTTACTGGTGGCGTTACGTCTGTTCATTTTAATCCAGTATTTTTAAAGATCCTGTTTTCAGTAGTTTTGGTTGTGATTGCCGTTTTGCTGTTGTTTAAAAAAAATAAGAAAGACAAATCGACATTTTCTATTAAGAGAGGCTTTGGATACTGGGTACGCAACTTTAACGGAATGACTTATAGTATTCCGGTAGTATTAATGGTAGCAGTAACTTTCAGTACGGGATATTTAGCTTCAATTTTGGGCATTTCAGGTGGTGCATTAAAGGTGGCAGCCATGATATTATTGTTTGGAATTCCATCGCGTGTAGCGGTTGCAACTTCTTCCCTCATGGTGGGATTTACCGGATTAACAGGATTTGCAGGCCACCTGGTGCATACTGCAATCGACTGGAAAATAGCCATAATTTTAGTGGTTGCCGTTTTTATTGGTGGCAAGTTGGGTTCAAAAATTTCCATGGGGTTTTCTGAAAAAAGGATAAACCATGTAGCGAGTGTTATATATATTTGTTTGGCCATTTTGATGGCGGCAGAAACTTTTCTCATGCATTAACTTCCTGTCTTTTTCAATTAAAATAGTGACCATAAAAAATATGTCATCCCTGCGCCTTACAAATTTTGGCTAAATTTTTACACATTATATTTTGAACCTGCCATATCGAAATCAGGATATCCGGATTTCCCACGCTCAAATCATTTGGCTATTTTGATTTTTTTGTTATTTTTGTTCCTTATTCAAAACCATTTTTTCACCAATATCAAAACTTATGTTTAAAGGACACCCTAAGGGCTTGTATGTGGCATTCTTTGCCAACATGGGCGAGCGGTTCGGTTACTACACCATGCTGGCTATCTTTGTTTTATACATCCAGTCAAAATTTGGATGGTCAGCCACACAAGCCGGTCATGTTTACGGCGGTTTTCTATTCGGAATTTATTTTCTTCCACTTCTCGGCGGATACATAGCTGACAACGTTCTCGGTTATGGAAAAACTATCGTACTGGGAATCATCGTGATGTTCCTCGGATACCTTATGCTGGCTTTGCCCGGTACGGGAGAGTGGTTTATCTACGGCGCACTGGCCGTTATCTCCCTCGGAACAGGACTTTTCAAAGGTAACCTCCAGGCTTTGGTTGGTAATCTTTATGATGAAGCCAAATACAGCAAATTGCGCGACTCCGCTTTCAATATCTTTTATATGGGTATCAACATTGGTGCATTTTTTGCTCCGAGTGCTGCCCGGAGTGTACGGAGCTGGGTTTTAAGCCTTCAGGGATTACGCTATGATGCGGCCATCCCTTCGCTTGCCAACAAATACCTGAACGGCACACTGGAAAACACCAAAGAGCTGAGCCAGTTTGCCCATGCCGAAATGGGAAGTCACTTTACTACGCTAACCGATTTTTCCCATCATTATATTACAGCACTAAGTAAGTCGTATAATGCCGGTTTTGCCGTGGCAGCCGCCAGTATGATTCTTTCTATCGCTATTTTTATAGGGTTCAGGAAATATTACAAACATGCCGATGTGACCCATAAACAACAAAAAGCCAAAAACAAAGAGAGCGTGGTGGAACTCACTCCGGCGCAAACCAAAGACCGGCTTATGGCACTGGGTCTCGTTTTCCTCGTTGTTATTTTCTTCTGGATGGCCTTTCACCAAAACGGTTTTACGCTAACTATTTTTGCCCGCGATTACACGGTTGGAGCCGTCAACAAAGCCACGGCAATCATCTTCAATCTCTCCACCTTCCTCCCTTTGCTGCTGGCAATTCTTGGAATCGTCCTCGTTGTTGGCAAGGGAAACTCCCCGAAAGTAAAATTATCAGGAGCCCTCATTGCAGCTGCATCTTTAGTCGTTGCCTACTTTACGATTAACCAGTTACAGCCCGAAGGCAACCCTATTTCACCGGAGATATTCCAACAGTTCAATCCTATTTTTATCGTTTTCCTCACGCCGGTTATTGTGGGCTATTTTGCTTACCTGCGTAAACGCGACAAGGAGTTCTCCTCTCCCAAGAAAATTGGCATCGGAATGGTTATTACCGCCGTTGGTTTCAGCATTATGGTGCTGGCTTCCAAAGGCCTTATGAGTCCGCACGATCTGGCACAGCAGGGCGGTGTCTCCGGAACGCTTCGCTCTCCATTCTGGCTTATCGGAACTTATTTCACACTTACCGTTGCAGAGCTTTTCTTAAGCCCTATTGGCATCTCTTTCGTATCGAAAGTGGCGCCACCACAATACAAAGGGTTGGCACAGGGCGGATGGCTGGGCGCTACAGCCGTTGGAAACCTTGCCGCCGGACTCATTGGCCCTTTCTGGGACAAATGGGAGTTGTGGCAATTCTTCGGTCTGCTGGTCGGGCTGACGTTACTCTCCGCCATCTTCATTTTTTCCATTTTGAAACTGCTGGAAAGAGCGACCAATTCTTAAGATATTTTAGTTGTCCATCTTTCAGGTCGAATCCGACCCGAAAGATGGTTTTTCTCCCATGCTGGTCGGGATTTGTAATCCCGACCTAAAAGAAAACAGGATTTTAAATCCTGATTCTCAATACATTTGGATTGTAAATCCGAATAAGCAGTAGTTATTTTGTTTCATTTCGCACATGGTTCAAGCATCTACAAGTATAGTTCAAGCGTCCGGTATAGTTCAAGCGTCCGGTATAGTTCAAGCGTCCGCTTGGACTATACTACTTTTTTCCCTTATTTTTGCCCCATGCATTATACATTCGGCACCAAACACCGCTTCAACTCCTACTCAGGATATTTCAAAAAGACATTCGGTGAGCGGGTACAAAAGATCACGGTGGACGCCGGTTTTACCTGTCCCAACCGCGACGGCACGCTGGCACGCGGGGGCTGTACCTACTGCAACAATGATGCCTTTAACCCGTCTTATTGCAATCCACAAAAAACGGTAGCTCAGCAAGTTGCCGAGGGTATTGAATTTCACAAAGTCCGATACCGCCGGGCGTCAAAATATCTGGTATATTTCCAGCCTTATTCAAACACGTATACTTCTTTGCAAAAGATGAAAGAGTTATACGAACAGGCATTGGCACAGGAAGGCGTTGTTGGACTCGTGATTGGCACCCGTCCTGATTGTGTGGACGACGAAAAGATGGATTACCTGCAACAGCTTTCGGGAAAACATTACATTATCGTGGAATACGGTGTGGAAAGCATTTACGACCAAACGCTGGAGCGCATCAACCGTAAGCACACTTTTGAGCAATCTGTAAAAGCTATTGAAGAAACTGCAAAAAGAGGATTACACGTGGGAGCACATTTCATTTTCGGTCTTCCCGGTGAAAGCCGTGAAATGATGATGGATTCGGTAAAACAGGTTTCGCAACTTCCGCTGACAACCATAAAATTCCATCAATTACAGATTGTTACCGGAACGGCCATGGTCATCGGTTACAAAAAACATCCGGAGGATTACCCGCTTTTCACCCTTGAAGAATACATTGATTTTATCATTCGTTATACCGAGCGGCTCAACCCGGATTTCATCATCGAACGCTTCGCCGGTGAGGTACCGCCGCGATTTTTGGCTGGTCCTGGCTGGGGACGTATCCGCAACGACCAAATTAATGTGAAGATAGAAAAGGAGATGGAGAAACGGGATACCTGGCAGGGGAAATATTTCAGAAAATAAATTCCAATTGTTCCCCTTTTGGAAGGAGTGTAGGGGTAAGTTTTTAATATAGCTATTTATTTGCTGATTTTTTATATAAGTTAACCTATTAAATTTGAACAAACTATGACGCTCAACAACTCGTACAAACTTTTTGGGAAAAAGGAAGAGCAGGGTGATAAATCCCCTTTTTCTCAACCTGTTATTGTGGCCGACCGTATCCTTTCTCCCATGAATGTGGGTGCCATTCTACGGCTGGCCGGCAATATCCATGCTGCCAAAGTATGGTTTGTATATGACGAAGATCCCGGGTTTCGTTCTTACAAAATCAAACGTACATCCTCTGGTGC
>WFNG01000017.1 GCA_015488735.1 Bacteroidales bacterium
CCCTGCTCCCGAAATAAATTATTACTTTCGCCCGTTCATCTTAATTAAAAACAAAAATTTAAAAATATTTATTATGACTGAAGCAATACAGAAATCGCTGCGAGAGTCGCCTTTGGCTCGTTGGACAGCAATGGTAGTCGTTTCTTTATCCATGTTTGGTGCGTATTATTTCAATTATGTCGGGTCATCGATTAAACCAATATTAGAAATAGCTCTCGGATGGACCAGTAAAGATGTTGGAACCTATACAGGTTCGTACGGATGGTTCAATGTTTTCTTCCTTATGTTGATTTTTAGCGGTTTAATTCTTGACAAACTGGGAATCAGAGTAACAGGGTTGGGTGCCACAGCAATGATGGCTATTGGCACAGCTCTTAACTATTGGGCCATGACGGCCATGCCTGCCCACATGTTGGCTCAGCATGTAACCCTTCCGTTAGTTGGTCAACTTCCCATGCAGGTTTTCATGTCCTGTCTTGGATTTGCCATATTTGGAATAGGAAGTGAGGCGACGGGGATAACACTCTCCAAGGCTATTGTGAAATGGTTTAAAGGCAAGGAGCTTGCTCTCGCCATGGGCCTGCAGATGTCCATTGCCCGTTTGGGAACTGCTTTAGCACTGGCTATATCATTGCCGTTGGCTATCAAATTCACCTACAGTACTCCTATCCTGCTTGCTTTTGTCCTCATGCTGTTAGGTCTTGTTGCCTTCATCACCTACGTTATCATGGATATCAAACTGGACAAGTCTGAAGCAAATATTGAAATTGAAGAAGAAGAACCTTTCCGTGTAAAAGATATTCTTTCTATAGTAAACAATAAAGCATTCTGGTATATTGCCATTCTTTGTGTTTTATTTTACGGTGCAGTATTCCCTTTCTTATTTTTTGCGCCTGATTTTATCATCAATAAATATCATGTAGCCCCAAAACTTGCCGGATATATTCCTGCGCTGCTACCGGCCGGAACCATCATCTTAACTCCACTTTTTGGATATATTTATGATAGAAAAGGGAAAGGGGCAACCATCATGATTATTGGTGCTGTCATGCTTCTTCTTGTACATGTCTTTTTAGCTGTACCTTTTTTGAACAATTGGATATTTGCTGCATTAATGATTATCACTTTAGGAATCGCATTTTCATTGGTTCCATCGGCCATGTGGCCTTCCGTTCCGAAAATCATTCCTGAAAAGAAACTGGGAACAGCTTATGCTGTCATTTTTTATATCCAGAACATTGGACTGGTGGTTATTCCTACCCTACTCGGTATTGTTTTGACAATGTCGAATCCCAGTGTTTCACCTAATAAAGCATTGATAAAATCATCCATTGAACAAAGTTTCCATAAAGTGCTGGCAGACCATCAAATTACGTATTCCAAAAAAGATCTGCAAATTGCTATTGATAAATCTACGGGAAATGTTGTTGACTCTATCGTAGAAAATACATTCTATGAACCTGCCCCGGAAAAGAATATTAATAAAGCCGTACTTAAACAAACGTTAATCCAAAACAACCTGGATGCAGCAGGCCATATCACCTTGGCAAACGGAAGCAGGACTTCACTTTTAGCATTGGGGACAGCTTTTGCCAGAGCAAGTTACCCGACTATCAAAGAAGAAAAGCTGAATATTACATATAATTATGAAAATGATATCCTCATATTTGTATTGCTTGGCGTATTATCCGTCATTTTCGGATTCCTGCTTAAAGCCGAAGACAAGAAAAAAGGCTATGGTTTGGAGTTGCCAAATATGGAAAAGAAAGCTAAAGCTATAGAAGCTGATTAAAACATCCTCGATCAAGATAAAAAGGCTGTCTCAAAAGGACAGCCTTTTTTGTAACTTTTCAACTTCAGGCCGAAACATATACGCCGGCAAACTGACAACAGAGGACACTATTAACCTGAGTTCGAAATAAGGCTTAAGCTTTTATAAACGCAATTCTGTTTCAATATTTTAACATTTGAACCGGGATTCAAAAATAATTTAAGCAAATATTTGTTAATTTTACCACCTGAATTCAAAAACACATAAATAATAGTAAAATGAGTAAAGACATATTAAATCTCGAACCCAGGGCTTTGTGGAAAAACTTCTACAGCCTGACACAGATTCCTCGTCCTTCTAAAAAAGAGGGAAAAGTTATCGAATTTCTGAAAAAATTTGGTGAAGATCTCGGTCTGGAAACCAAAGTTGATGAAGTGGGAAACGTCATCATTAAAAAGCCGGCCACCGAAGGCATGGAAAACCGCAAAGGAATTATTCTTCAGGGACATATTGACATGGTTCCCCAGAAAAATTCGGACGTGGAGCATGACTTTGAAAAAGATCCTATTGACGCTTATGTCGATGGCGAATGGGTTACTGCCAAAGGAACAACGCTTGGTGCTGACAACGGCATGGGCGTTGCTGCCGGCATGACCGTTCTGGAATCAAAAGATCTGGTTCACGGCCCTGTGGAAGCGCTGTTTACCGTTGATGAAGAAACCGGCATGACCGGTGCCGAAGGGCTGAAACCCGGTTTGCTGGATGGCGACATCCTGCTGAACCTCGACTCGGAAGACGAAGGAGAACTGTATATTGGATGTGCCGGTGGTGTCAATACCAACGGAGACATGAAATACAACGAAGAAGACGTTCCGGAAGGTATGGCGGCCTATAAAGTAGTAGTAAAAGGCCTCAAGGGCGGACATTCAGGCCTTGACATCAACCTTGGACGCGGCAATTCCAACAAAATCATAAACGCTTTGTTGGTAACAGCCGCAGAAAAATTCGGTTTGCGTGTAACCGAAATGGAAGGTGGAAACCTTCGCAACGCCATTCCGCGCGAAGCTTTTGCCGTTGTGGTTGTCCCCGAAGGCAAAAAAGCTGATTTTGAAGCTTTTGTAAAAGAATTTGAACAGGTCGTAAAAGACGAATTTGCCAAAACCGATGCCGGTGTGGAAGTCAGTGCAGAAGCCACCGACATGCCTGCAAAAGTTATGGAAGAAAAAGCACAGGCAAGTCTTTTCAAAGCGGTGGCTGATTGCCCCAACGGCATGATTACCATGAGCAAAGATTTGGAAGGCATCGTGGAGACCTCTACCAATCTGTCCATTGTAAAAGCAGCCAATGGTAAAATTGAGCTGGCCAGTCTGCAACGCAGCCTTACCGAAGAGGGTAAAAACAGCATTTCTGCTGCTGTACGCGCCTCTCACGAAGCTGCCGGCCTGAAAGCTGTCAGCTCAGGCGACTACCCCGGATGGAAACCGGATCCGGATTCTGCTATTCTGAAAGAGATGAAAGAAATTTATAACAAGAAATACGGAAAAGTTCCGGAAGTGAAAGTTATTCATGCAGGTCTTGAATGCGGACTACTCGGCTCGGTTTACACCAACTGGGATATGATTTCGTTTGGCCCTACCATCCGCTGGCCCCACTCACCAGACGAAAAAGTGAATATTGCTACTGTACAGAAATTTTGGGATTTCCTGTTGGAAACGCTGAAAGAAGTTCCGGAAAAGTAAAATAATGAGTAACGATTCTCCTTTCTTTCACAGAAAGGAGAATCATTTTTTCAAAAATAGCTACAAGAACAAATTTTAATAATGAAGAAAAATTAATTTTTTTCGGATTTCAGTTTGTGAATTTTAAAAAATAGTCTATTTTTGCACTCCCAAAATTTACAGAAAGATGACAAAGAGAACTTTTCAACCATCGGTAAGAAAAAGAAAAAATAAGCACGGATTTCGTGAAAGAATGTCCAGCGTAAATGGTCGCAAAGTGCTGAAAAGAAGAAGAGCCAGAGGAAGAAAAAAGCTGTCTGTTTCTGACGAATACAGATAGTCGTTGAGCGTACACGCTCCTTTTTTTCCTTGACAGCCAAACTCACAGAGACTGCCTCAACTTGTTTGAGACGGTCTCTTTTTTGTGCCCGGATGATTCCGGCTAGCCAACCTGCTCTGAATTTTTGCTTGCCTTTTTGCTTCCCCGATACATCTCAAATTTGATGAATCGGCTTTCAAGCGGACCATTGTAAAGGATAATTTTCCGGGAAGGTCGTAAACCGATGAACTTAGCTACTGCCATATTTCCCGTGATAATCCAGGCTTCGTAACCCTGAAACCGGGTTTTCAATACATCACCAATGTGTTTGTACAACTCAATGAGGTCATCTTCTTCCAGGCGCAAGCCGTAGGGCGGATTAAACATTAAAATTCCTTTACCACTTTCCGGATTTACTTTGGCAAAAGGTTTATTGAGTAGCATAATGTCTTTGTGAAGCCCCGCATTTCTCATGTTGGAACGGGCTATGCCAAAAGCTTTGTACGATTTATCAGAAGCTATGATAGGGTTATCGTATTCACAAATTTCTTCGGCAGCTTCTTTTTTAATTTTCTCAAAGAGTGCCGGGTCAAAATCGTTCCAGTTTTCAAAAGAGTAATGTTCACGGTAATATCCGGCCGGGATGTGCATGGCCAGCATAGCTGCCTCCATAGGAATGGTGCCAGAGCCGCACATGGGGTCAATAAAATCGCCATCCATTTTCCAACCGCTGAGTTTAATCATTCCTGCGGCAAGCACTTCATTGAGCGGAGCCTTGTCCACAGCCACACGATAGCCTCTTTTGTGCAACGATTCCCCCGAACTGTCTAATGAAATGGTGCATTCCTCCTGACTGATATGCACGTCAATGTGTATGTCGGCATTTTCTTTGTTGACAAAGGGTCTTTTCCCCATCTTTTCGCGAAACTGATCAGCAATAGCGTCCTTGGTTTTCAAGGCCACATAAAGCGAATTGGTCATCGACGAATGGAAAACGGAAGCAGAGATGGAAAAGGTTTTTCTGACATCAAAAAGTGAAGTCCAGTCGATACGTTTCACTTTTTCATAAAGTTCCTGCTCATTCTTCACGGTAAAAATACCAACGGGCTTCAATACACGCAAAGCCGTACGGCAAAGATAGTTGGCTTTGTACATCAGCGTTTTGTCGCCACGGAACAACACTACGCGGTTCCCCGGCTCCACTGATTGGGCGCCCAGCACTTTGAGTTCATCAGCGAGAATATTTTCCAGCCCGGCAAGAGTTTTGGCTGTAAGGTCTGTGCCCTTTTCAAATGTCTTTAGATCTTCCATGTGCTGCAAAAGTAGATAAAAATGGAAAAGCACAGCAGAAAATATAAAAGGGTACAAGCGGACGCTTGCCCATTTAATGGTTTCGGCCAAGGATGAAAATGATTAAAAGAGCTGTTTTCGATATGATTATGAAGCGGCTGAAAGACCGGCACAACAAGAAAATCATTATTATTTACGGTGCCCGGCAGGTAGGAAAAACAACGCTTGTGAAACAAATACTCTCCGGGGCAAAGATGAAATCAGCATACTTTAACTGCGATTACCTGGATGTGCAGTATCAGTTTTCGTATGAAAATGCCGGTAACTTTGAAAATATTGTTAAAAACTACGAACTGATTGTCCTTGACGAAGCACAACGCATCAGAAATATCGGCATAGTATTAAAAATCCTGCATGATGAATTTCCTCAGCTAACAGTCATCGCCACAGGTTCGTCCAGCTTCGGGTTATCGAACCTGATCAATGAGCCATTGACGGGAAGAAAAATTGTTTTTTCACTTTACCCATTCACGTTCAGAGAATTAACATCAGGCTATTCTCCCGTAACCGCCCGGCGAAAAATGGAAAGGATGCTACGTCTCGGAAGTTACCCATCCGTCATACTGAATAATGATGAAATGGCCTTAGAAAACCTCAATGAAATAGTTTCAAGCTATTTGTTTAAGGATATTTTTCAATTCCAGCACCTGAAAAAGCCGGAAGTGTTGTCAAATTTGCTAAAATTGCTGGCTTTCCAGATAGCTTCGGAAGTGTCTTATACCGAACTTGCAAACAGATTAAGAGTGGATCAAACAGTGGTGCAACGTTATATCCAATTACTGGAAGATGGTTTTATCA
>WFNG01000018.1 GCA_015488735.1 Bacteroidales bacterium
AAAACCTTTATGCACACATGCAGCCCAGGGGCATTGTGGTATTCAATTATCTGTTATACGATTATGAGGCCAAAGAAAAGGCGATAGCATTTGAAAAAGAGTTTAGGGAAGTATTCCGGCAAGTTCGGGTACTTTCATTCAAAAAGCATCCAAAAAATATTGTTTTTACCGGTAAAAGGATGTAGTCATGGTAACGAATTATGAAGCGGTTCAAAAAACAGGTTTCACGCAAAGTGCGCAAAACTATAACGCAGAAAATGCAAAACTTAAATCATTATGGCAAAATGATTTGCGTGCTTTGCAGGCTTTCCGCACGTAAGTCTTATCTCGAACTCAGGTTAATAGATTACTTAGTGGTTTCTCGGAGCCTTGTAATGCACACCGGGTTTCAGCGTGGTAACGTAAGTTCCGTCCCAATCTCTGTCAAATATCTTTACAAGCGTGGAAACCGGTCCTTTTCCGCTGAAAAAAACCGACGCATCAACGGTATTGTTGAAATAGCTCCACCCCCAGTTTCCCGTCCCGATATAGGCACGGTCGCCGTCTGCAACCGCATACTTGCAATGCTCAACACGTGCATAAGGAATAAATCCCTGCGGGGCCTGCGGTATTGTACTGAATTTTACCGTAATATTCGGTAGTACAGCAAGGCTTTTCAGGTAATCCTGCATGGTCCACCGCAATGCCCAGTTGGCCACGATAATCTCCACTTTCACACCGCGGGCAGCGTCATCACGCAGTGCATTGTCTATCTCAGGCCAGTAACCTTTTGGGCCGTAATATATCAAAGCGGAAAGTGTCATCACTTGTATGCGTAGTGTATGCCTTGCCGATTTAATCAGGCTAACCAGTGCCGGCTGTTCTGTATTTACCCATGCCGGTACCAAAGAAGGCGGGCTGAAAGCGGGAAAAGCCACTGCCACCGAGCCATGTTCGTCATGTAATATCACAGGATTACCCTCTGTTACCGGAGCAAAATCAGGTGGCCTTACCGCTGCCCGCTCCGCTTTGGGAAGATCAGGATGGCCGGCAAGACGCCAGTCGAAATCATACACAGCTTCAAATGTGCGGGCAAACCGCCTGTTATTGATACGCGCTCCAATCTCATGAATCTGACTAAGTGCACGCCAGTCCCAGTTTTGGCTACCGACAAACACGCTGCTGTCGTCAACAATGAAATATTTGGCGTGAAGCACACCACCCGTCAGGCTGTCAACAGGAAGCACACGAATCTCAGTATTGGCAATACCTCTAAGCGATGCAATACTTTTTTTGCTTTCGCTATAAAACCTGCGACCTAATAAAATACGCACTTTAACACCTGCACGTGCCTGGGCAGCCAGTGCATCAATTACCGGGGCAAGTGCTTCACCCGGTTTATTTGTAATATAAAAAGCGGCAATATCAATACTGTGTTTCGCTCCACGAATCATATCAAGCCAAACTTCTCCGGTTCGCGGAACGCCAGTCTGGCCATAGGATGTAGCCTCAGGTACACTCTCCACAATCTGGAAAGTAGTATCGGCAGGTGCTGCAACTACAACACCGACACCCAGCACAAGAGTTAAAACAGTAAAAGCAAAAAAAGATTTAATCCGGTTCATTTTATTATTCATTTAATGTAAATCCCTATTCAAACTCCGATGGAAACAAATTATTATACAAATTAAATAATTTATTTGATGACTCTGTCCCTGTTCTAAAGTACAGGTATTACTTTTTCTCGCGGGCTTTACGGTAAAGCTCCATTTCACCGATAAGTTTTACGGCAAGACTTTTCGAAAGTGGAGCCAGTGTGTCAAGATGTTCAGGATGCCATTGTACAGCCATTAAAAAACCTTTTCCGTTGGTGTCAGCCCATTCGATTCCTTCCGGAAGGCTGTCGGCTGAACGCGCCCCTACTCTAAGTCCTTTTCCCAGTTTATCAATTCCCTGATGATGATTGCTGTAAATATAGCCGCTGTCTGCACGGCTTATGGCATACAGTTCCGAGTGCTTATTGAGATAAACTTCGTGCATGGAATGTTTCCCATCTTTGGTGCGATGGATAACTTTTAGCCCTATGTCCGTTGGCAAATCCGTATATAAAGTACCTTTCAGTGCCACATTAATAATCTGCAACCCGCGACAAATACCAAAAAGCGGCATTTTATTATTTATTGCTTCATGGATAACGGCTAATTCCAGGCTGTCACGATGATGGTCGGGAGGGCCGCACTTATCGGCCTCATCGCCTTTTCCGTAAATAGAAGGATCAACATCTCCCCCACCCGTACACAAAAGACCATCACAGGTTTTCAGAACTTTTTTGGCCGAATCGACCGACAACGGATACAGGTTAACCCACTGAATGGAACTGTCATAACGACGCAACCAGCTGCGATAGGTATGGCCATATTTATCCGGTTTCAACTTGGATATGGCAATTTTTAAGGGATGCGTTGTTTTCTCAACGTGCTGCGCACAGCCTGAAAACAACAAACCACTCAGCAGAATAACGCTTAAGGAAATAACTTTCAATTTTTTCATTTTACGGAATTTTTAATTCAGGTCGAAAGGTAATAATTTTTCACCATATCCAAATATTGCTTTGTAAAAGTCCCCTCTTCGTTGCGGATAATGAATTTCTCCGTTTTAAGAATAACCGGATGCAAGCCAAACAACAAGTTTATCCGATTGGGTTCGCTACATGGTTTGGGAAAGATCAGCATCTGTTGTTGTAGATACAGCCCCGACTGCTCAGCAAGCTTCAAAAACACCTTGCTTTCGCGATAGGGCAACACCAGTGAAAAGCGGCCTTTCGGTTTCATAAGCCGTAGTACCACCGCTATCAACTGCTCATAACGCAATGTGTCCGTATGTCTTGCAAGTTTCCGCTGGGATTGTCCGGGACGATAATCGTTGATAAAAAATGGCGGATTACTTATGAGCAGGTCATATCTCTTTTCTTTTTCAGGAACAAAATCCTGAATATCCGTAAGAAAAGCATGAAGGCGACCGGTAAAAGGCGAATCCGAGAAGTTTGCGGAAGCCTCTTCAAAAGAAGCGGTATCCATCTCCACAGCATCCACTTTGAGCGTAGAATTTCGGGCAGCGAGCAACAACGGAATAATACCGCTTCCGGTTCCTATGTCCAGCACACTTCTCACTCCGTCAAGGCCTGTCCACAGAGCCAGCAACACCGCATCAGTTCCCACTTTCATGGTTGACTTGTGATGATGCAGGCTAAACTGTTGAAAATGAAAAGGCCGTGTGTCGGGAGGTTTCATTTTAGCTGTTTATGTAGAGGTCTAAAAGCCCTTCCGGTGCACGAATCAAAACTGTTTTTTTCTTTCGGTCAAGTTTCAAAATAACTGCATCATTTATAGGAATAAGCACCTCTTTTCCCTCATGAAAAACCTGCATCACCGCCTGGGCGGGATAATCCAGTATATCTTCAATTACGCCTACGGGGCCAAACGCCTCATCCGTAACCATAAACCCTTTTACCTCGTGATAGTAGAACTTATTTCCCGAAAGTCCGGGCAGGGCCGAAAGGGGCAGATAAATCTCTTTTTTCACCAAATCGGCAGCCTGTTCCCCGGTGGCAACATCCTGAAACTTTATGATAAGCTTATTGTTTTTCAGCGACCGCTCCTCAATAAAATAAGGCACGAGCTTACCGTGAATATTTAGAAATACCATCTCCCTGTTTTCGTAAGCCGAAGGATTGTCAGCATCGATAAAAGCCACCACTTTGCCATCGTATCCATGCGTTTTGGTGATAAGTCCGAGGTAAAAATAATCTTGAAAAGTGTCCATATTCTCCGAGGCTGTTGATGTTCTGGTTCCAAAAGCAAAAATAGAAAAAACCAGTGATAAAATTTCGGGTTAATATCAGAAAATAATATATTTGCAGTAACCGTTTAAAACAACACGTTATGAAACAATTTTTTGGCTTTCTTTTTTTGGCATTGCTTCTCACCTCTTGCACGAAAACCGATTATCTCAGCCAGCCCATACAAAAACAGGTAGAGGGCAAATGGAAACTGGAACAGGCACTGTACCTGGTTGGCAGTGACAGTTCTTCCCACTACGATTTTAAATCTTTTAGCAATGTTACTTACGATTTCAATGAAAATGGCTACCTGACGGTGGAAGGCACAGGATTTGACAGTGCCGGTAGATACCAATACCAGGTAGAGAAAAGCCCCTATTTTGCTCATGACAATGGCAATACGGACCTCGACCTGAATATCCTGACTTTTGATGGTAACAGGTATTCCATTGAAATTGGATTTGACAGCAGCGATGGTTCTGTTACCAAGGTGTGGGAAAAAGGGAACAACTATCTTATGCATCTTTCCAATTTTAACAAAAATATAACATTAACCTTTACAAGGGAATAGCACCGGTTACCCACCAGGTCATTGCTTTTGACATTGTCTGGCAAAAAAGCATGCCCATAAAAAAAGTCCGGCATACGCCGGACTTTCTCAGATATTAACGATAAGCCGATTATTTTTTGTCCTCAGCTTTGGTTTCTTCTGTTTTTTTCTCAGCAGCAGGAGTTTCTTCTTTCACTTCAGCTTTTACTTCTTTTGCTTTTTCTTCAGCAACAGGAACTTCTTCTTTCACCTCGGCTTTTTCTTCAGCAGGAGCCTCAGCACTAACCTTTTCCGAAGTTTCAGCTTTGGCTTTCTCAGCTTCTTTGGCAGCTTTTTCAGCAGCAATCGCTTTGGCAGCAGCGGCTTCAGCTTCTAATTCAACAGCTTTTCTCTTGGCTAATACAGCTTCGCGGGCTTCGCGAATTTTGGTTTCAGCTTCTAAACCGGCTTTCCTCTCAGCACGCGTTTTTTCTTCAAGGCCACTGACTTTAGCAGCAATTTTAGCCTCTTTTTCTTTCAGCCAGGCCTGGAATTTAACCTCAGCCTGTGCTTCGTCAAAAGCACCTTTCTGAACACCTTTCATAAGGTGATATTTGTAAAGAACCCCTTTATACGAAAGGATAGCCCGGACAGTATCCGTAGGCTGGGCTCCTTTTTTCAACCAATTCATGGCTGCTTCAAAATCGATATTGATTTCAGCAGGGTTTTTGGTGGGATTATACATCCCGATTTTTTCAATATACTTTCCGTCACGTGGTGCACGACCATCCGCAATCACAATATGAAAATAAGGACTTCTCTTCTTCCCATACCGTTGCAATCTCATTTTAACTGGCATAACAGTCTAATTTTTAGATAAATAATGTTTTAACAAAATCGGTTGCAAATATCTGATTATTTTTTGAATTATAAAAACTTTTTTCTCAAAAATATTTTTATTACGGGCGGCCTTCACACACAAGGCTTTCACGGGCTGTACGCTCATAGTCCTCATGCCAAAGCGGTTTCGGCTAAGGCATTTTCGGTAGCTCCTGCCGTCGCTCCGCCCCTGCCAGCCTCCATTCTGCTTTGCCATTCCGGGCTATCCGCTTCCATCCCTGCCGCAAAACCGGTGCAAGCGTCCGCTTGTACCATTCATTACCGTTCTTTTCGCTTGATCTTCACCCTTTTCAATTTCAACAGGTTAATAGGATTTATCCCCAGACCGCTTACATCTTTTTGTACAAACCGCAACACCTCATCATAATACAAAATCACCACCGGCGACTGCACCATAACCAAACTATCCATAGCCCGGTATAACTTCCTCCGGCGTTGGTCATTGACAACAGAAAGCGATTTTTTATACATTTTATCAAAAACAGGATTTGAGAAATGGGTATAATTAGGACCATTAGGTGTAAAATTCTTCGAATAGAAAAGGGACAGATAATTTTCCTCATCCGGATAGTCGGCAATCCACGAAGCACGGAAAAACATCAACTTTGCCTGCGCTTTCATCTCACGCATGGTGCCCACAGGCATCACATTTATGTGTGCGTCAAAACCCACATCATTCAGCCGTGCCTGGACATATTTACACAAATCCACATACTCCGAAGTCGTTACCAGCGTAACGGAAGGCGGTGGCTTGCCCGGCCCAAAGCCCGCCTGCGCCAGCAATCGCCTCGCTTTTTCAGGATGGTAACTGTACCCGTAATCAGCCTTTGCATTAAAAGTCGGGAATCCGGGAGGAATAATGCCCTTGTTACCCGGAATACCAATTCCGTTTCGCAAATACCGAATCATTTTTTTCCTGTCAAAAGCGTAGTTCACAGCCTGACGTACTGCCCTTATCCGCAGAGGACTGTTTCTGACGATGGCGAGACTTGTATCTACAAGAATACCAAGATATTCTGTATTTAAATATGGGGACTTAAGCATTTTAACATGACTGCGGAATTTTGCACGCAGATCTCCGGTACGGGTCAGAATCTCATCTTTATATGAGGGTGCAATACCGGAAATAAAATCCAGTTTTCCCTTTGTAAATTCCAAAAAAGCAGTCATTTTGTCCCGTAAAAAGGAAATGGCTACCGCATCAAGATAAGGCAGCCGATGGCCAGAACTGTCGCGTTCAAAATAATCAGGATTCTTTTGTAACACCATTTTTACACCCTCTACCCAGTTTTTCAGGAAAAACGGTCCTGTGCCCACCGGATGTTTCCGAAATGAATTTCCGTAAAACGTAACGGCTTCCTGTGGAACCACATCGCAATACTGCATGGCGAGAATGCCCAGAAATGGCGGAAAGGGACGTTTCAGCCTGATTTGCAGGGTAGTGTCGTTTAAAGCGCGGAAGGCCTTTCCTGTTTTGGTATCAGCCACATTATCAAAAACCCAGCTCCCGGGCGAAGCTGTTTTGGGATTGGCAAGCCGCTGAAAACTATACACAAAATCGTCTGCCGTTACCCTGCGTTTTATCCCGTGGAAAACAGGATCATTATGGAAAAACACATCCTTTCGCAGAAAAAAAGTATAGGTTTTACCATCGGGCGAAATAGTCCAGCTGCGGGCTATTGCCGGACGTACATACAAGCTGTCGCTCAATTGCACCAGCCCGTTGTAAAGCTGATTGCACACCCAGATATGAGGCAGGTCTTTTGAAAATGCAGGGTCAAGATTTACCAATCCTCCCGCTTCATTATACCTGAAAATCATTTTCCCCGGATGACGGTGTCCCTGGCTGCCACAAGATGCCAGGCCCATCAATAAAACGCCAAAAAATAAAACAGACCATCGCCACACACGCATAGCACAACAGATTTTCGGCTAAGATAGAACAATCCGAAAAACCAGTTACTTTCTTCTGGAGCTTATTTACGAACCGGTTGCCGCGGCTGAGTTCCACATAAGAATTTCTTATCTAATTACACCCTGTTGTTTCGCAAGATTTTTGATTGGCAACCGTATAGCCTTCAGCAGGCATAATGGCAAAAAAGCCAGTAACAAGCATCAGGCACACACCCATAAGCACAAAAGAACATGCTGAAAAGTTATCTTATACTTAGCCAATGGCCCATTTGAAATATAATTAATTATTTTACAACTAATTAGAAAGACTATTATACCAAACCAGCGGGTTTAATTTTAAGTCGCTCATAAGCAGGATTTTTTATTTTTGTTAGACATTAACTACAACTAAATTGAGACTTTACGACAACGACATCCATTTGTTTAAACAAGTAAAGAAAGGCAAAGCCCAGGCACTAACCCGACTTTTCAACAAGTACTATGAGCCGTTGTGCAATTTTGCTTTTCTCTTTCTAAAAGACACCAAACTTACCGAGGAGATTGTTGACGATGTATTTATCAATATATGGCGGAAACGTGAAACACTGGTTATCCACACCAATCCAAAAGCCTACTTATACCGCAGCAACCGAAATGGCGTTGTTTCTTACCTACGCAAAAACAAACCGGTTTTTGCCCCCAATTGGATGCTCGACAACGGGGAAGCAAACGGAAACCCCATCTCCCCTGAGACGTTAATGATTCGCAAAGAAATTGCCGATAAAGTAACTTATCTGCTGGACAAGCTCCCGGCACAGGCAGGACTTGTTTTCCGTATGCAAAAACTTGACGGGTTAAAATACAAAGAGATAGCGGAAGTCCTCAACATCTCTGTGAAAACGGTGGAAAACCACATGGGCAGGGCACTAAAAATCTTCCGCCTCATGTATGAAGAAAACGCTAATTTTTTTGATGAATAATAGCTTTTAAGCCAGTTAACACTTTCCCCAGCACTACTTTTGCCTGCGGATTTTTTTCCATTTTATAAGCCGTTTCAACATCCGGAATGGCCCATGTGTATTCTGTTTGCAGAAGATAACCAGCAGCTGCCATACGCACTTTGGATGAAGTACTGCGTAACAGTCCGATAGACCAACGAATGGAAGGACGTGAATAGATAGAATGCAGATTTTTCAACGCTTGTATCACCGTATCAGCATTTTTACTGAATAACTTCCAAAAATTAGCTTTTTCGTAAGCAACCACTTTGGGGAAATAAAGCACATCATGGGTATATTGTTGCGGATTTACAATATTCTTTGGATAAGAAATCAACGGGCGGTTTGCAACATAACGTGCCATGCGGGGAACAATCCATCGCATACCAGATGTGGCTTCGGGATGTCCCACAGAGGCCATCACCCGGCCAGCTCCGTAAGGAATGGTAAAAAAGGCCGGTTTGCCAACAGAAACGCCTTTTGGGTCTCCGGGGTTGGAAATAATATCCGTTGTAATGGTTGCCAATATCTGAATGGGCGACCCTTTCGGGATTTTATACATAGGACCATCATAGTACTGATAATAGGCAGTATCTACCTTGGTCAGTTCAGGAAATATTTTTGCTCCCTGCTTGTTAATTTTAAAACCAATGAGTGCCCTGCCACGGTTATAATGGTCACGAATATCGGGTGCCGGAAAAATCTGAAGGCTGGGATATCCCGGTGTGGTAGAGAACAGATAGCCACCGGCGCAAATTCCTACGAGACCGTGACCCTTTTGCTGTCCGAAAGCTTTTACTTTGGCAGCAGCTTCCAGCCCCATATTGTTGTACTCCTGACTGGCACTGCCTCCCGGGAACACCATAACATCCAGATGCTT
>WFNG01000019.1 GCA_015488735.1 Bacteroidales bacterium
GTGGGCCAGCACTTTGGCAAAGGCGGATATCTCTTGCAATTCTGTATCGAATGCCTCTTTTTTAGCGTAAGTCATAACATTTTGTTTTATGTCGCAAACATACGACATTTATTTGAAACACGGTATTTCAGTTTACAAGTTTTTTGAACAAATTTTCTTCGGAAGGACGATAGCCCCTTGCCACCGGTTCGCCGTTGACAAAAACCGATGGCAATATCCAGGTGCGGTAAGTCAACATGGTTTTCCTGTCCGTAATAACATGAATCTCTGCGTCCACACTGTATTTACGCACAAACTTTTCAAGGTATCGGATTAGCCGCTGTGTTTTGTGACATCCTTTTCCCGGACTGAGTATATCGATTTGCATTGTCATGGTTACTTCGTGTTGGCAAAGTACGGGTTAATTTTTTTCGCAGGGTAAGGAAACCCGCCAAATAGCAGGCTCCTTCCCCAAAAGATTACTTCACTTTCGGCCGGGTAAACTCGTCCTTGCTATGACCGGAGCAGGAAATACAGACTTTCTTTCCGTCTTTTACACGCAGGTAGCGTTCAAAAACGTATTCGCCGCAGACTTCGCACTTTGCTTTATTGAAGGAGCTTTTGGGTGGTTCGTACTGGAAATCGGGAAGCATTTCTACCTTAAAAAGTTCATCGTTAGTAGCCCGCAGCACCATATTGATGATGTCCTGACGCACTTCGTGTGGGATTTCCGAAGGCTCAACACCTTTCTTCCGGTATTTAAAAAATTCGTGTGGCGAAAGCGAATCGGAAAACTCATTACGCAAAAAGATACGTACAGCGCCTTTTCCGGGATACCAGAAAGTAGCGGCCACCTTGCCGTAATACATTCTTTCTATCAGGTTTTTACCGAAAGTGGCACTGGTAGATGCCATAATGCCATCCTGCATACATCCCTGCGGATGGGCGATTCCCATTTCCGAAAAGACATGCATTTCGTGGTTTTTACTTCTGCCGACTCCCAGTTTTTCCAGTGCCAGCGTTCCCATTCTGTAGCCGATGGGCATAAAAGGACATTCGTGTCCGTGAAATTCATAAGCCCATTGTGGTACTTCAAACATTTTTTTCATTTTTTTAGGTTTAAATTTTATTTTACTGTTAACTATTCTTCCAACTGCTTTTTGGCAACAATCAGAAGTCGTTTCTTTTTTATTATATCTTTTACAAGCTGTTTGTCCGGAAAGCGAATTTTTTATCCAATGTGCTTTTCATTATGATTTCCTCCATTTGATTTTGAACCATATATCGTAATTCGTAGAAATACGAACATGTATTTTAAATTTTTTTACATTTTCATCAGTTCTTTCATTAATTCCTGTGCCAGTTTCCAGTTTTTCTCGTTAAGGCAATACCGGATTTTGGGCGGTTCGATGGTTCCCTGTATCAAACCGGCATTTTTCAGTTCTTTCAGGTGTTGCGAAAGCGTGGATTTTGCAATGGGAAGATCTTCGGATAAGTCGCCGCTGTAACAACAGGCATTTTGCGAAAGCAATTGGACGATATAAACACGCACGGGATGACCCAGCGCCTTAGCAAAGCGGGCGGTTTTTTGTTGGTGTTCCGTAAAAAAATCCTTTTCCGGCATGACTTATAATTTCTGTTCGCAAAAATACGAACAATATTTTATAATAAGCAAGTTTTTTGCCTGAAAATTTTTAGTGGTGAAGAAAGAGCCCTGGGTTGGATTGTATAGGCCATAAGCGTATGCTTGCGCCAGGATTGTATTTTTATGTTTTGGCTGTTAAAACCAGAATATTTCCAATGCTGATATCCATAAACAACAAGCGCGGAAAAAAATTTTCCGCGCTTGTTGTTGTAAAATTCAATATGTCATTGAGATAAGAAAATCAATTTTCTCTTACATCCAGCTCTTCCATGGTTACATAACCATCTTTATTTTTGTCCATAGAAAGGAATTTTTCTTTGTAATGCGCAATAAATTCCGGTTTAGTAACATAATCTTTACCTTTGGGTGCCATGGTGCTTACCAGATCAAATTCTTCAACGGTCAGTTTGCCATCGTGGTTTTTGTCCAGTTGATCAAATTTTTCCGAAGCCATGGTCAGGTATTCTTTTTCTGAAATTTTATTGTCTTTGTTTAAATCCAGCTTCTTGAAAAGCTGAAGTTTCTTGTTAAACATTACGGTATCCTGTGCTTCTTCATGCACTGCACTTTTCTTTGAGTTAACCGATTCCTGGTCAATTTTTTTTGCCGTTGATTTTTTCTTGTTCTGGTTTGCACAGGATGCAGCAAATACAAGTGTGGTAAACATCAAGATGTATAATCCTGTTTTGCCAAATAAGGAATTTGTCTTCATAGTTTTTAATTTTTTTAATAAAATTTGAGAATTTGATTTACCATAGATTTTTCTAGATTACAGAAAGTACAAAACTAAGCTAAATTATACTAAAAGTCAATACTAAAACTTTATTAATCATTTTAAGACAGGAATTTAACTTAAAATAAACATTTTTCAGAATATGATAAAGGGATATTTGTAATTTTAAAACTCAGCGCTTCATGGGGACAAGCCTCCTGCCCTGGTAAACAACAAAGCCCCCGCTTTCACGGAGGCTTTAGTTGCCCGACCAGGGTTTCCCGAAGCCGGCTATCGCCGTTTCGGGACAGGCTTCTCAACCTGGTAAACAACAAAGCCCCCGCTTTCACGGAGGCTTTTGTTGCCCGACCAGGGTTCGAACCTGGACTCTTCTGATTCAGAGTCAGACGTGTTGCCAATTACACCATCGGGCAATGCGGGCGCAAAATTAAAAAAAATCTTTTGATTTCATCATGCACTTAATATTTTTGTCTCAATTTATGATAATATAATTTTTCGCTGTCCGTAATCCTCCATATTCTAAGTAGTTTGGCATTCATCTTCGATTGTTTATAATCTGTAATAACATGCCATGACAGAACTGTACAATTGTTGGGTATTGGGACGATAGGGTCTGTAGCCTCCAAGCGGTAATAAAAGAATATAAATCAGTGCAAAGACGCCCAGCCATTTAGATATTGTAATAATTTCTTTTCCTTTCCTGTTGTAAAAATATTAAACAGTTCTTTAAAGTTTAAACGAAATCCACTGTTTTGGTAATAATAAAGAAATACCAAAAGGGATACAATTAAAACGACAGGGGAAATCAATGCCTTTAAAAATCAATACAAAAAATTGTTATAAGGATAACGTACGGCATGAACCGCCCGGATATGGTCGTAAAGCAGCTTTTTTAATTCGGGAAAATTTTCTTTTGTTTTTGCCGATATGAAAATACAGGGTTGGTTTTCGCGCGACATCCAGGTGGCTTTCAGCTCATCGAGGCTTATGTTTTCACGTGCAGGCTCTGCGAGGTCATCTTCTTCCCGGCGGACAAAACGATACGCATCAATCTTATTGAAAACCATGATAACATCTTTGTCGCCGGCACCAATTTCCATAAGTGTCTGATTCACTATTTTTATCTGGTCTTCAAATTCGGGATGAGAAATATCGATGATATGAATGAGGATATCGGACTCACGAACCTCGTCCAGGGTGGATTTGAACGATTCAATCAGTGCCGTGGGAAGTTTGCGGATAAATCCCACCGTGTCCGACATAAGAAAAGGCAGGTTTTCGATGACTACTTTACGCACGGTGGTGTCAAGTGTGGCAAAAAGTTTATCTTCAGCCAGAATATCCGACTTGCTCAGCAGGTTCATCAATGTTGATTTTCCCACGTTGGTATAGCCTACCAATGCAACACGCACCAATTTACCACGGTTTTTGCGCTGGGTTACTTTTTGTTTGTCGATATCTTTTAGCCGTTTTTTCAGCAGACTGATTTTGTCGCGGATGATACGTCGATCCGTTTCTATTTCCGTCTCTCCCGGCCCGCGCAGGCCAATGCCGCCACGTTGCCGTTCGAGGTGTGTCCACATACGTGTTAGCCGTGGCAGAAGATATTGGTACTGTGCCAGTTCCACCTGCACTTTGGCATGTGCCGTCTGTGCCCGGCTGGCGAAAATATCAAGAATCAGGTTAGTACGGTCGAGAATTTTACATTCCAGCACTTTTTCCAGGTTTCGTAGTTGCGAAGGTCCCAGTTCATCGTCAAAAACCACCAAATCAATCTCCTCCGCTTTGACGTACTGAAAAATCTCCTCCAGTTTTCCGGAGCCGACATACGTCTGCGGATTGGGATAACCGAGTTTTTGGGTAAATCGTTTTACCACCACACCACCGGCAGTATCCACCAGAAAAGCCAGCTCGTTAAGGTATTCCTCTACTTTATCCTTGCTCTGTACCGGAGTAATCAGGCCGACAATCAGCGCTTTTTCCGGCCTGTCAGTCCGCTTTTTTTCTTTTTCTATCATATACTTTTAAATCATCTGGCAAAGATAAACATTACTTCGTTAAAATTTGAAAACAATTGTACCATAAGTTATTGGTTCTCTGAACTTTTTATTGTTTTTGATTTGTTTGATGAAATACCAAATACGCGAACAAATCAGTTAAGAGTTAACGCGTTATAGTACAGTATTTTAATAGCGATTATATCAAAGCGCCATAAGCTTTTGCCCGTACACCCGACCAATACTAACCAACACCCGATCTGGATTTCCCGCTCTCGTTTATGTAATCCGGGCCAAAGGCTTTGGTTTAATGGCTGCCACCATTTTCAATAACAAGCTTCTTATTGAAACTTAACAGATAAACATCCAGAATAAAACCATATTACTATTTATTAACGTTCTGTATTTTATTCAATGCTTTTTTATAGGATATTTGTAATTAGTTTGTTCTTATGATAATCATAATTTAGCTTTGTTTTATAGACTATTAAATTATTAATCATCAATAGTTTTCATTAAAACATGACAAACTATTGCATTCAAAAACAACATAAAATATGGCGAAAAATAAAATTTATAAACTCATAAATCTTCATGGTGTACAAATCGAATTTTTAGCCCTTGGCGGGAAGATTATATCCTGGAAAGTGCCCGAAAAAAACGGAATAACCGACATTGTAGTGGGTTACGATCATCCTGCCGATTACTTTACGGAAGACGAATATGTTGGCGCCCTTTGCGGGAGATATGCCAACCGGATAAAAAACGGCAGAGTCAATATTGACGGGAAAACATTTCAGCTTTCACAAAATACACCCCCTCACCATTTGCACGGTGGAAATGAAGGTTTTCACAAAAAATTGTGGAAAATAAAACCTGTCGAAAGCAGTGAAGGACAATCTTTTGAACTCAGGCTTTTCAGCCCTGATGGTGAAGAGGGCTATCCGGGAAACCTCAAAACCACAGTAATTTACACCCTTACCGATAACAACGAATTTATCATTGACTTGAAAGCCGTAACAGACAAGCCCACCATTGTCAATCTCACTTCTCATTCCTATTTTAACCTGAACGGTACGGGAAAAGAAGATGTTTCCGACCACTTTTTGCAAATTTTTGCCGACCGCTACACCCCTTTGGATAAGGAAAGTATTACCACCGGAGAAATGGCTTCCGTTGAAAATACACCGTTGGATTTCAGACAACCCAAACTGCTAAGTGAATCACTGCACAGCGATTTCCCACAAATTAAAAGCAAGGGGGGAATTGACCTGAATTGGGTGCTGAACCGATACAGCCATGAACTTTCCAAAGCAGTAGTGTTGCACAGCAAACAGACCGGCATAACCCTCGAAATTTGGACTACCCAACCGGGACTTCAGGTTTATACAGGGCAACATTTTCCCGGAAAGGGAAAAGGAAAATCGGGTTACTCGTTGCAGCCGTTCTGCGGTGTTGCCTTAGAAACCCAAGGTATACCGGATGCGCCCAATAAACCGCACTTCCCAAATTCCTTTTTATATCCCGGAGAAGTTTATCATCAAAAAATTATGTATAAATTTTACTCAGATGGTAAATTATTTTAAGGTGAGCGAATAAAAAAAGGGCCACAACTCAATCGTTGTAACCCTTTGGTTATCCGTGGAGAATATCGGAATCGAACCGATGACCTCTTGACTGCCAGTCAAACGCTCTAGCCAACTGAGCTAATCCCCCGAAAAGGGTGCAAAGATAAAAAAAATTCATAATGCAAAAAATCGAAAAAGTAAAATCATTTTGTATTTTTGACTGTCCAATCAATAAAACCAAAATTTTATGTTTAAGAAAATAACCTCAAGAGACATTCGGTTTTTTTTCCTCGGCGTGTTTGCCATGTTTGTCGTTGTGATACTCTTTGAATGGAACGACTTTGTAACCGGATTGAAAGGCGGAATGTACCATGCCACCAAAACAGAAATGGTAAAGCAAAAATAAGTAAGTCTGTCCCGCTACATATTATGAAAATGTTGGCTCTACTGATTTTACGAAGATAAAAAAATTATGAAACGTCTGTTCGTAGCGATAAAAATACATCCGGATGAAAATTTTATGAAAACACTCATCGCGCTGCGGCATGCCTTGCAACTGGAAAAAATAAGCTGGGTAAAACCGGATAATTTCCATCTGACATTGAAATTTATTGGAAAAACAACGGAGGAAAAGCTACCCGACATACAAAAAGCTTTACAGGAAGTAGTTTCAAAACACAAGCTTTTTACACTAAAATTGGCGGGAACCGGTATCTTCGGCAGTTCGTATAAACCAAGGGTGCTTTGGTTTGGTATTAATGAAAACGAAACCATACGGCAGCTTGGAAAAGATGTATTAGACACACTGGATACCGTGGGTTTTCCACGCGACAGGCAAAACTTTGTACCGCATTTGACTATTGGCCGCATTCGCCATATTGAACACAAAAAGATGTTTCAGGAAGCTGTTGCCGCACACCATAATGATTTTCTACAGGAATTCCCGGTCGATAAAATTTTTCTGTATGAAAGTCTGCTAACATCTTCAGGCGTTATTTACCGTGTGGTGAAAGATTTTCCACTGGAGAGAGCATGAGCAATTGAAAAATTGGCTTTGGAATTATAAAAAATATTTTGTGGCCAAACAGTTACATCTTTTCTAAACATACGTAAAGAAAATACAAGGTGCTTTCCGCAAAACTCCTTAATTGTCGCGATTTACACGCAATTCACGTCCGCCTTTGAGTGCAACATTTTTAAAACTGCTGCTGATCTTACGGCTTACCGTACCGTCTATTTCAAAAAAGGAATGAGAACTTTGTAAATCGACATTACCAATTTCCGAAGGTTTTACTTTGGCATGTTTACAGATAAAGTCTATCAGGTCGCGTTTGTTCATCCGGTCTCTTGTTCCGAGGTTGATGAAAAAGCGGGGCATCCCCGATTTGCTTTCTGATCTTTTCTCTTTTGAGAAACCTTCGGACTTTTTCCAGTCGCGTTTGTCGCCACGCTCAGATTCACGACGTTCACGGCGGTTGCCATTGCGTTCGCCTTTGCGGTCAAAACGTTCGTTACGTTCGCCCCTGTCACGGCTGCGTTTTCCTCTGCTGTCTTCTCTGTCTGATGATTTGGAGCCGCGTGTTGTGTTGAGATTCCCGGAAGTTCCGAGATTTAATTTTTCCAATTCATTGACCAGTAACTTGTCGATGAGTTCTTCTTTGGAAAGGTTTCCGAGAATTAATTCAGCTTTGGCAAGTAATTGCGGATGAATTTTCCCGTTGGCCTTTTTTTCCAATATCTGACGACACCAGTTTTCCAGCCGGATGTCGGCAATTTCTTCACTGGCCGGAATCAATACTTTTTTAAAAGTAATGTTCAGCTTTCTTTGCAGCATTTCGATTTTTCCCTTTTCTCTTGTATTGATAAAAGCGATGGAAATACCGGTTTTGCCGGCTCGTGCCGTTCGTCCGCTGCGGTGGGTGTAATAAGAGGCATCGTCGGGCAGCGTGTAGTGAAAAACGTGTGTCAGGTCGTTCACATCAATACCCCGTGCAGCAACATCCGTAGCAATGAGGATTTGCAAATCGTGCGATTTAAAACGTTTCATCACACGGTCGCGTTGTGGCTGCGATAAATCACCATGCAGCGCATCCACTTTGTAATTTTTTGCCAGCAGTGTCTCGGCCAGGTTTTGTGTGTCGCGTTTGGTACGACAGAAAATCAACCCGCGCATATCCTGATGGATATCCAAAAAGCGGGTTAGTGCTTCCGGTTTATCTGCCTGCTTGACAACGCTATATTGATGTTCGATATTGACGTTTATTTTCGTATCGGCGTCAACCCTTACTTCAATGGGATCATCCATGTATTTTTTAACAATCTTTCTGATTTCGGGAGGCATAGTGGCCGAAAAGAGCCAGGTGAGTTTGTCCTCAGGCGTGTAGCTCAGGATTTTGTCAATATCTTCTTTAAAGCCCATGTTCAGCATCTCATCGGCTTCGTCAAGGACGAGAAAACGAAGGTGCTCCAGTTTGATGGCTTTGCGGCTGATGAGGTCAATAAGGCGACCCGGAGTGGCAATAATAATTTGCTGTGTTTTACGCAAAGCATTTATCTGTACCGATATGGCGGCACCACCATAGACGGGCAGGATATTTATTTTGTCCAAATGTTTGGCAAAAAGGTTCAGTTGTTCCGCTATTTGCTGACCCAGTTCACGTGTAGGCGCCAGCACCAGTGCCTGGGTGTGTTTACTTGTGGTATCAATGTGTTCCAAAAGAGGAATGCCGAATGCGGCAGTTTTTCCCGTTCCGGTATTGGCCAGACCAATAAAATCGCGGTCTTGCTGCATAAGGGAAGAAATGGCTTGTTCCTGTATTTCAGTAGGATTTATAAAGCCAAGGTCGTTCATGGCATCCAAAATTTCGTTGGAAAGCCCGAGTTGTTTAAATGTAATCAATGAGGTGTTTTTAAAAATGAGCGGCAAAGGTACGCTAAATTATTCACATAGAGGGATTATTATTATTTTAGTTAGGATTTCCTCAACCCTGTCCCTTCCCAAACGGAACTGCCGGCTAAAACACTATCCCACACCTGTTACGGCAATAATGTTAATTTTGTTGAAAAAACATAAACAGATGAACCGCTTTACGCTTATTCTTGCTATACTTCTGACACTCAATCTGGCGGCAACAGCACAAGATCAGATAGTCATCCAGTCAAAAAATTTATCTAAACCGGA
>WFNG01000020.1 GCA_015488735.1 Bacteroidales bacterium
CTTTACAATAGGTCTGTTCCGCTTCAGTGAATATCTTATTCACAAAAGCATCACTTCGCGCAATAGAGTTTTCAATCCGCCTTATTTCAATAATATCTGTTCCGGTTCCGAAAATCATAGTTTTATAAATAACGTCTCATTCGGGTTTGGAATCTATTTTTCAGAACGTTCGGGTTACAAACCCGAACGAGCCGTTATTGTATTTTAATTATTTAATTACGCCCAGTTCTTTACCCACTTTGGTAAAAGCAGCAATGGCTTTGTCCAAATGATGCTGTTCGTGTCCTGCAGAAAGTTGTACACGAATACGGGCTTCTCCTTTAGGTACCACCGGATAATAAAATCCGATAACATAAATCCCTTCATCCAGCAGTTTGGCTGCCATATCCTGCGATAATTTGGCATCGTAAAGCATGACAGCGCAAATAGCCGATTTTGTCGGCTTTATATCAAATCCGGCAGCTTTCATTTTTTCCATGAAATAGTCAGTATTCTTGTGCAGTTTGTCTTGCAACTCGTTGGTTTCCGACATCATCTCGAACATGCGAATACCGGTATTGACCACCATGGGAGGCAATGAGTTGGAAAACAGATAAGGGCGTGAACGCTGGCGCAGCATTTCGATAATTTCTTTCCGTCCGGTAGTAAAGCCGCCAATGGCTCCGCCGAATGATTTCCCCAGTGTTCCGGTAATCAGGTCTATATGTCCGGTAATGTCGAAATACTCGCTGACACCTCTTCCCGTATGGCCCACAACGCCTGCCGAATGGCTTTCGTCCACCATGACCATGGCATCGTATTTTTCGGCCAGTTCCACAATTTTGTCCACCGGGGCCACATTGCCATCCATACTAAAAACACCATCGGTAACGACCACACGAAAACGGTTTTTCTGTGCTTTTTTCAACGCCTCTTCCAAACCGGCCATATCGGCATTTGGATAACGATAACGTTGTGCTTTACAAAGTCTTACGCCATCAATAATGGAAGCGTGGTTAAGACTGTCAGAGATAATGGCATCTTCTTCGGTAAGCAGTGGTTCAAAAACACCCCCGTTGGCATCAAAGGCTGCCGCATATAAAATGGTGTCTTCTGTACCGAAAAATTCGGCTATTTTCTTTTCCAGCGTTTTGTGCAAATCAGTGGTTCCACAGATAAACCGTACCGACGACATGCCGTAACCGTGTGTATCGAGACCCTCTTTAGCGGCCTTAATCAGCTCGGGATGGTTGGAAAGGCCAAGGTAGTTGTTGGCACAGAAGTTCAGTACTTTTTCACCGGATTGCAGTTCAATTTCAGCACCTTGCGGGCTGACAATAATACGCTCATCTTTATATAACCCTTCGTTGCGTATGGCGGCAATTTCGCGGGTTAAATGTTCTTTAAATTTTCCGTACATGATATAAGTTTTTAAGCTGTTAATGTTTCCACAAAATTACGGAAAAATTCAGCTGTTTTCATGGCTTCAAATAATCTGAGATTCATCACAGCAGAAACTTCCCTATTTTTACTCCCTCAAAAATAAAGCTTATGTACCAACCTCCCGATTATTACGAAATTGATGCGTTGCTGACGGACGAACACAAAATGATTCGTGCAGCGGTGCGCGAATGGGTCAACCGGAGTGTTAAACCCATTGTTGAAGAGTATGCCCAGCAACATAAACCCTTGCCGGAAGAGCTGATGCACGAGATGGGAACACTTGGTGCACTGGGGCCTTTCATTCCTGAAAAATATGGTGGGCCGGGACTGGATTATATTTCTTACGGATTGATTATGACAGAGTTGGAGCGCGGAGATTCGGCGGTGCGTTCCAGCGCTTCGGTGCAGAGTTCGCTGGTAATGTATCCCATTTATGCTTTTGGTGATGAAGTACAACGGATAAAATATCTGCCAAAACTGGCTACGGGCGAATGGATTGGCGCTTACGGCCTGACGGAACCTGACCACGGTTCGGATCCGGGAGGAATGAAATGCCATTTTGAGGACAAAGGAGACCACTATCTGCTGAACGGCTCGAAAATGTGGATTACCAATGCTCCTTCCTGTGATGTAGCCGTAGTTTGGGCTAAAGATGCATCGGGAAAAGTAAGGGGATTGATAGTGGAACGCGGCATGAAAGGCTTTACCACGCCGGAAATATTCAACAAATGGTCGCTTCGCGCATCGGCTACAGGAGAGCTGGTTTTTGATCATGTGAAAGTTCCGAAAGAAAACCTTTTGCCCGGCATAAAAGGACTGAAAGGACCTTTAATGTGTTTGAACTCGGCCCGTTACGGCATTGCCTGGGGTGTTCTTGGTGCAGCCATGGAATGTTACGATACTGCTTTGCAGTACGCGCTGGAAAGGAAACAATTTGGCAGGCCCCTAGCATCGTTTCAGCTACAACAGAAAAAACTGGCAGAAATGCTCACGGAAATTACAAAAGGGCAGTTGCTGGCATGGCGGCTTGGTGTTTTGAAAAATGAAGGAAAAGCCACGCCCGCACAGATTTCCATGGCCAAGCGCAACAATGTGGAAATAGCACTGAAAATAGCACGTAACAGCCGGCAGATACTTGGGGCCATGGGTATTACCGGCGATTTCCCCATTATGCGCCACATGATGAACCTGGAATCAGTGATTACCTACGAAGGCACACACGATATCCATTTGCTGATTACCGGCATGGATGTAACAGAGATTCAGGCGTTTTCATAAACTGATAAGGCAGTTGTTACACTCCGCAGCGCTTGCAATACTTTGAGATATACTTTTGAATTTCATGCTGAGTAGTAACAGTCATTTAAACATAGTTTAACATTTTGTGAAAGCTCCATTTTGTGCCTCCTTTACTTTTTTCTTTACTTTTGAGGCCGATTAGCTTAATCTATAAAAATGATATGGCAAAGCTCCGGAATTATGAAAACAGGAGAAAGTGATTTTTTTAGTTAAACCAGATAAACAACACAATTACTGAAAGATAGGAAATGAAGATAAAAATTGTTAACCATTCAAAACACGATTTGCCAAAGTATGAAACTATAGCTTCGGCAGGAATGGATTTGCGGGCTAATCTGGATGCGCCTGTACACCTGAATCCCATGGAACGGGTATTGGTGCCAACCGGGTTATTCATGGAAATTCCTTCGGGTTATGAAGCACAGGTTCGTCCTCGTAGCGGGCTGGCATTGAAAAAAGGGATTACCGTGCTGAACAGTCCCGGAACCATAGATGCTGATTACCGTGGAGAAATAAGGGTAATACTGATAAATCTTTCCAATGATATTTTTGAGATTACCGATGGCGACCGTATTGCACAAATGGTTATTTCATCACATGTTCAGGCCGTGTGGGAAAAAGTAGAAGTGCTTGCCGAAACAACCCGTGGAGCTGGCGGATTTGGACATACCGGTGGGAAATAAAAAAGAATATTTATAAGAGAAAACTATGATGACAAAAATAAAAATTTTTATTCTTTTGGTATTTCTGATGGCAGGAGGACAATCTTTTGCACAGACAAAACATCATCATAAGAATAAAAAACAACTTCAGGAACAAAAACTTACACAGCAGAAACGCTACAAGGAAGCCGACCTGTTTGCCCGTGCCATTACCTATAAGGAAACAGGCCGCTTAAAACAGGCAGACAGCCTGTTAACACTTGCCTTAAAAATTAGTCCGGAAGATCCTGCTGCCAATTATGAAAAAGCCCGGCTGCTATCTGTTTACGGAAAAAATAAAGAGGCTCTGGTTCTGGCCAAAAAAGCTGTGGAGCAGGACAGTATTAACAAATGGTACCAGGTGCTGTATGCCAATCTTTCCAAAACCAATGGAAATTATAAAGCTTATCTGGATACTTATAAAAAACTTTGTGAGAAAGAGCCCGGGAACCTGACTTTTCAAAACGAACTGGCCTTTGCCTATTATTTTACAGGAGACTATAAACAGGCTGTTCAGACATACCGGACAGTGGAAATGCTGATGGGAGTAAATCCACGGCTTACCAAACAAATTGCAGACCTCTATCTTCGTCTTGGTGAAAAAGACTCCGCGCTTATGCAGTATGAACAGTTGGTAAAATATAATCCTGAAAATCACCGGGCATATGCCATGTTGGCCGAGTTTGCTGCTAAAAATAATCTTCCGAAAACTGCCGAATGGGCTTATCGTCAGATTATCAGACTCAATCCGCAAGATCCTTATGTCCATATTTCGCTGGCCGATTTTTACCGAAAAAACGGTAACCCGGTAAAATCATTTAATGAACTAAAAGAGGGATTTGCAAATCCAAAATTGGATACAAAAACCAAGATTAACCTGCTTCTGACCTACTATTCGGGGCAACTGACAGATGACCAGAAGGCGCAGGCACTGGAGCTGGCAGATATTATTAAATCAGCACATCCCAACGACTCGATGGCGGAGTCCTTTTATGCCTCTATGCTTTACGAAAACAAAAAATATGAGGAGGCAAGACCACTCCTGCGCAAAGTTCTTGAGACTGATCAGGGTAACTATAGCTTTTGGGAGCAACTTCTTTTCTGTGATTATTATTTGAACGATTATAAAGTTCTGGTGGCCGATGCTACCGTTACTACTACTCATTTTCCACAAAAACCAATCCCTTACTTTCTGGGAGGGATTGCCTCTTTTCAGTTAAAAAATTACAAAAAGGCAAAAACTTTTCTGGAAAAAAGTAAAGAACTCGCTACCGGCAACAATGCCCTTTTAGAAAATATTTATTCCTCTCTTGGCGACACATACCATGAGCTAAAAGAAAATAATGCTGCTTACAATGCCTATGATGCTGCTTTAAAACTGAACAGCGAAAACACCATTGTGCTAAATAATTATGCCTACTATCTGGCGCAGGATGGTGTTCGTTTAAACAAAGCTGCTGTTTTGGCTAAAAAAGCCGTTGATTTAGATCCGTATAATCAAAACAACCTGGATACCTATGCCTGGGTGCTTTACAAACAAAAAAAATATAACCAGGCTTTAAAGTGGGAACAAAAAGCGCTCGACAATGGCGGGAAAACCAGCGGAGTGGTGATGGAACATTACGGTGATATTCTCTACCGGCTGGGTAAACACAAAGAAGCCATGGTACAATGGAAAAAGGCTGCCGGAATGAAAGACCATTCCAAACTACTGAAGAAAAAAATTAAAACCGGAAAGTTATATGAATAAGAATTACCGCATTTTATGGCTAATCAGTTTTTTGGTGGGTGGGATTTTCTTTTTACCTGCTTGTAAATCTACCAAACCGTTGGTGAGAAAGTCTTTGGAAACAATGTCTTTTGACCAGCTTTACCAAAAAATGGAAAAAAACAAGCCAACTTTCTCGTACCTAAGTGCCAAGCTGGGTGTTTCGTACAACAAGGGGAAAAAAGAACCCATTCAATTCCGGGCACAAATGCGCCTGAAAAACGACAGCATTATCTGGATGAGTATTATTCCTGCCATGGGCATCGAAGCTGCACGTGTAGTGCTGACAACCGATTCGGTAAAACTCCTGAACCGGATGAAAAAGAACTATGTCCTGGGTGGCTATCATCTTTTAGACAGCCTTATGCACACCAGTATTAATTATGATGTGCTGCAATCGCTTTTGCTGGGAAACAGTGTTTCTTATCCGCTGACCGACTCCTCAGTTTCGGTTGACAGACAGCAATATTTGCTTACCATGAAAATGAAAATACCAACCAATAGCACCCTTTCTGGAGACCATTTTCTGACACAAAAAATCTGGCTCGACCCGGATTCGTTTAATATTAAAGAGCTCTATTTGAGCGAAAGTGGGATGAAAGGTAAGGATTTACAGGTTTTTTATGATGAATACCAAAATATTAACGGCATAACCATTCCGCTGAAAATGCAGATTATAATCCACGCCAAAGAGAAAATATCCATACGGATTACCTATAAAAAAGCAGAGATTAATGTCCCGCATGGTTTTCCATTTATCATCCCCTCTAAATTTAAAAAGTTGATTTAAAATGGTTTGTACTTCATGTTTGATTAAATGAGCCCGTTTTAAAGAAATACAATTATTTCAAATCGGAGAAAAGAACTTTTGGCTTTTGAAATTTGGTTTTTGCGTTTATCTTTGTCATTGTGTAACAGATGTAACCATGATCAGGAAAAAACAACTTTTTCTTATCTTCTTTCTTGTCTTTTTCGGGGGAATTACTCCGGCATTCTCACAAACAAAAACTACCAGTCTCAAAGCCAAACGACAAAAACTGGAAAAGGAAATTTCCTATACCAATAAACTCCTGGCACGGGTAAACAAGAACAAAAAAAATACTGTTTACGAATTACAACTTATCAATAACCGCATCAACATGCGCCACCGGCTGATAGCTGTTTTGAAAAAGGAAATTACTTCTTTAACAGAAAATATTACTGTCACAAAGCTGACCATAAACAACCTGGATAATCATCTTGATACCCTGAGAAAAGAATATGCGAACATCGCATGGTATCTTTATAAGAATGACAACAGTTATAACCGGCTTATTTTTCTCTTTTCTGCCAGAGATTTTAATCAGGCATACCAGCGGTTGCGTTATCTGGATGAAATTTCGGCCTACATTCGTAAAGAGGCCAAACGCATTACAAATTTGGAAAAACAGAAAACAAACCGGTTAAATAAGCTGAAACAAGACAAAATCGAGAAGAAGACCTTGATGGACAATGAAACAAGTCAGCTTTCAAAACTTGAAATGGAGCAACATGAGAAAACCAGGCTGCGACAAAAACTTTCCGGACAGGCGATAAACCTGCGCGCACGGCTGAGGCAGAAGCAAAGAGAATCGAAACAGCTGGAAGCACAAATCAGAAAAGCCATCGCTTACGCCAACAGAAAAGCGGCAAAAAGTTCTTCAAAAAGTCTCACTGCTTCCGAGATGCGGCTTTCTTCTTCTTTTTATGCCCAAAAAGGGCATTTGCCCTGGCCGGTTAAAAACGGTGTGATCTCACAGACATTTGGCATTCATCATCATCCTGTTCTTAAAAATGTCCAAATAAAAAACAACGGTGTTAATATTGCAACGGCCAAAGGCAGCGTTGCCCGTGCTGTTTTCCCGGGAAGAGTGGTTAATATTGTTTATATTACCAATACCAATATTGCTGTGATTTTAAAACACGGAAACTATTTTACTGTTTATTCAGGATTGGACAAAGTTTTTATTAAAAATAACCAGTCTGTTTCAAAGTACCAGACATTGGGTGTTATTCACACCAACCTGCAGGGCAAAACCCAACTTCATTTTGAAGTATGGCACGACAAAATCCTGCAAAATCCCGCCTACTGGATTCGGAAAAGATAGCCGGTAATAGGATTGCCTTGCCAAAGAGACAAAACAAAGAAAAGCGC
>WFNG01000021.1 GCA_015488735.1 Bacteroidales bacterium
CGACAGGATTTGTGTGAACCTGAATTTTTTGGAGGGATAAAAATTCATTTTCTCATACAGAATATTTCCCCAAAAACCCTGATGCTCACGGTATCCATGGCCTCCGGTGCGGGAAAAACTGACGCGATAATCCATTTTATTTCGTTTTCCGTTAAACTGCAACAACGATTTGTAAAAACCGTTGGAACCAAGGCTCTGGCTGAAATAACCTCCAAATGGTTTGTTGCCGCCGTTTTGGGTAGTAATATAAATCACCCCGGCTGCACCTCCTTCGCCGTAAAGGCTGGCAAAAGGCCCGCGTAAGACCTCCACATTCCTGACGGTGCTCCAATCCACATTGTACAGGTCAGGCACATAGCCGGATGGATCGCTCAACGGGATGCCATCGAGGATCACACCGATACCGCGAAGGCCGTTTTCAGTTAAAATGCCTTGTCCCCGGATGGAAATATGCACTTTTTCACTCCCGTGCTGGTTGTTGATCCTCACACCCGGAACCAACTGCAACGCTTCGCTTACCGCAATGCCACGGGGCATTAACGATAATGTTGATTTATTCACCACACTCACCGCTCCCGGATATTGTTTCAGGGTAACCGGCAATTTGCTGGCGGTGATGACCACCTCCTGTAAATTCTTAATATTTATTGTATCCTCTTTTGCGTTTTGTGCAATAAGGGAAAGAGGAAGTCCGGCAAAAAGCACGACTACCACTATATATATCTTTTTCATTTTTTGGATTATGTTTTGATAAATTATCGAGGCATTATGAAAAATAACCCCTCTGTAATAACTTGAAAAATAAACTGATAATACAGGGACTAAGTTCTGTAAATAAAGCTTTTCAAAGCGAATTTCAATATTTATCTATGAAAAAACAAGCCAATTAATAATTTTTAATTTACCCACACTTCAGACAGGGAAATCACAGAAATTGACGGCTGATTTTTCATTTTCCTGAAATAAAGTGAACATTTATATCATTCGGCTTTTCACTAGACGATAACAGTATTGAAAACAGAATGAAGAGAATACCCTGCAAACAAGAAAGGTTAAGCTTTAGGAGGAGGGCCATTCAACTCTTTTTCAAAAATTGAAAGAGAGAAAATATAAGGTTTGCCTGAAAGCACCATAAAATTGTTACGCAAATTAAATAGAGAGCTGACATAAACAAAGTACTTTTGTGAAAGCACTTTTACCACCTGGCGTAAAGGGTTGTTTTTATCTGGCGTAAGTGAAAAAAAGGCTTTCAGTTTCTGGCGCAGTCCCGTTTCTTCATTGTCGAAAAGACAAAAAACCCGCACAAGGTTGCCCTCTCTTTTTACGGAAGCCACATCGTACATTTTTCCTTTAAAAAGAAACTCTTTGTCTTTTTTTGTCCATTCAAGACGGGAAAAAGCTTCTTTGGTAAAAATAAACTCGGTATTTTTTTCATGTTCTTCCAGTTTCTGGCGCATGGTCGTCCGGATATGTTGCAATTCCGGAAAAAAGAGAAGTGTGGTACCCACAGAAGCAAAGAAAAGCGCAAAAATCAGTATGGAAGCTGTTAGTTTCACGAAAACAAAATTACAATTTTTTGTGAGAAAAGATTTTGATTTAAACCGTTCTATTCAAAATAACAGTAAACGTAGTCCACCCCTCTTTTTTTGAGTTGAGCAAAATATCCCCTCCCATAGTCAGCATGATTTGTTTGCTGAGACTTAAGCCGATACCCGAGCCGTTTTCTTTCGTGGTAAAAAAAGGGACAAAAACTTGTTCCCTCAACGCAGGCGGAATAGCCGGTCCGTTATTGGCAAATTCTATCCTCGCCGTCCGATCTGTCTGCCATAGTTTAATCATCAATGTCGGATTTTCGGTACCATCCGACGAGAGAGCTTCCAGTGCATTCTTTAACAAGTTTGTAACCACCTGCGTCTGAAGCTTCTCATCTGTAACAAAGTGAAAGCTATCAGGGATTTGCTTTTTTATTATTATCTTATCAAATCCGGGAAAAGCACTGGCTGCCAACAAATTATTTTCAATCATGGCCGACAGGTTCACCTCTTTTAAATGCGGTTCGGGGAGTTTGGTAAATTTCCGGTAATTTTCCACAAAATTCATTAACCCGACACTCCGCTCTTCGATGACATTTAGTCCTTTGACCGTATTCCGGATGATCTTCTCATCAATTTTTCCGGTATCCACAATCTTGTTGTTTTGAGAAAAATATCCTGAAATAACTTTTGATAAGGTGGTGATGGGTGCAATGTTGTTCATAATTTCGTGCGATAATGTCCGGGCCAGCTTTATCCAGGCATCCACTTCGCGGTTGTCTAACTCTTTGGTAATATCACTCACTGCTATCAGCTTGATTTTTTGATTTTTAATGATAATCTGTGATAATTTAAACAAAAGTTTTTGCCCGTGCCTGTTTTCAAAGATTACTGATGATGGATGGAAATTCGGGTCAGATTGCATGATAAAACCCGGCAATGCTTTGTCCACAGCCGACAGGGCATTGATATGATGATATTCTTTAAGATGGACAAGTTTTTCAGCTTCCGGATTGATATTGATGACCCTTCCTTTTTCGTTCACCGAGAAAAGCCCGGTGGTGGATTGGTTTATCACCAAGCGGAAATATTGTTCACGGGTATTGATTTCCGTTTTGGTTTGCCGGAAAAGTTCGTTGAGGCGGTTCATCCCTTTGTAAACCTCATCAATGGCTTTATTGCCGGATTTAGAAGGGACTTTAAGTGTTGTATCTTCATTTTCGATGCCGAGCAGGAAGAAGGATATCCATCGGTTCAGATGATTGAAATACCGGACAATATTGATTACCGCACCTGCCAATAGCAAACCGGACAGAACACCCAGCGGATAGTTTTGTTTTTCAAAAAACAACCAGGTTGTTGCTCCTGCAAGTAATAGGATGATAGCCAACCTGAATAAAATTGCCCGATAAAAATGTTTGTATGCCATAGTATAAATTTTGCATATCTTTTAATACCAACCTGTTAAAGGCTACTAAACCCCAACCTCGAAAAAAACTGTCATTTCGACCGCAGGGAGAAATCTCCCGGGAGCAGACTTTCTCTTTCAGGGGATTTCTCTCCGCCAAAAGCGGATCTGCGCTCCTCCGGATTCCTGCCCGACGCAGGCTGGTGTAATCCGGAGGTTTTGTTGCCGGGGATTTTAAATCCCCAACCTCAGCAGCTTTCGGATTGCAAATCCGAAAGAGCGGATTCTACCTTTTTACCTCGTTACCCTTCAACCTTTCCGGTCTCCTGCATACCAACTTTTTCAACCTAAAAGGTTATTTTTCCTTTCGCATCTTCGCTCTTTCGCTCCGTCGCCCCATCGCTTCTTTACCCTTCCACTTTCTCTCCTTCATATCTCATACTTCTTCAATTTATTATAGAGTGTCTGGCGCGTAATTCCCAGTTTTTTTGCCACAGCACTCATATTTCCTTTTTCTTTTTTCATTGCAGCGTGTATCATATCGCGTTCCATCTCTTCAATGGTTTGAAACGGAAAAGTATTTTGA
>WFNG01000022.1 GCA_015488735.1 Bacteroidales bacterium
GCTACTCACGTTGGGTGATTTGGCCATGCGGCGGGCACGGGCACAGTTTACCGTAAATTTCTTCGGATGTGCCGGTTATGAAATTATTGATCACACCGGGTTCGCCTCTACAGAAGAAGGTATAGCGGCTGCCATAAAAGACAAGCCACAAATTGTTGTGCTATGCAGCGACGATGAAACCTACAACACGGAGGCTTTACCGGTTTTTGAAGCACTAAAAGATAATACCATTGTTGTTCTGGCCGGCAACCCACAACTATTGGTGGAAAAATTAAAAACAAAAGGGATGAAACATTTTGTTCATGCCCGCAGTAATGTGTTGGAAGAGTTGCAACAATTTCAAAAAGAACTTGGAATCAATTCATAATCTGTGAATTATAGAATTTGTTGCCCATTCGGATTTGTAATTCGCATGTTTAAGAGCTTTGGGATTTACAATCCTGACAAAAACTGAAAAGAGATTAAAAATAAAACCATGAAACCAGATTTTCATTCCATTGACATAAAACTCACCGCAAAATCAAACCCGGAGGTTGAAAACCAGCCGGTTTCAGAATGGATACCGGCTGAAAAAATTCAGATAAAAAGTCTATATACCGAAAAAGACCTCGAAGGGCTGGAACATCTAAATTTTGCTGCCGGGATACCACCATTTTTGCGCGGCCCCTATTCCACCATGTACGTTACCCGTCCCTGGACTATTCGTCAGTATGCAGGGTTCTCTACTGCTGAAGAGTCCAACGCTTTTTACCGCCGTAATCTTGCAGCGGGGCAAAAAGGCCTTTCCGTGGCCTTCGATTTGGCTACCCATCGCGGCTACGACTCTGATCATGAACGTGTAGCAGGGGATGTGGGCAAAGCCGGCGTAGCCATCGACTCAGTGCTTGACATGAAAATTCTTTTCAATGAAATCCCGCTGAATAAAATATCTGTTTCCATGACCATGAACGGTGCTGTGCTACCGGTGATGGCCTTTTACATTGTCACAGCTATGGAGCAGGGTGCCAAGCCCGAAGAGCTGGCCGGAACCATCCAAAATGATATTTTAAAGGAATTTATGGTACGGAACACTTATATTTACCCTCCGGGACCATCCATACGTATCATTTCCGATATTTTCGAATACACGGCACAGCACATGCCCAGGTTTAACAGCATTTCCATTTCTGGTTACCACATGCAGGAAGCAGGAGCGCCCGCTGATCTGGAGCTGGCTTACACGCTTGCCGACGGATTGGATTATATCCGCACAGGATTGAAATCAGGGCTGGAGATAGATACTTTTGCACCCCGGCTCTCCTTTTTCTGGGGACTGGGGATGAACCATTTTATGGAAATCGCCAAACTGCGGGCAGCACGAATGTTATGGGCCAAGCTGGTGAAACAGTTTCATCCGAAAAATCCCAAGTCGATGGCATTGCGTACCCACACACAGACTTCCGGATGGAGCCTCACCGAACAGGATCCGTTCAACAATGTAGCACGTACCTGTATTGAAGCCATGGGTGCTGCATTGGGACATACACAATCGCTCCACACCAATGCGCTGGACGAAGCCATCGCACTGCCTACTGATTTTTCAGCACGCATTGCACGAAACACACAAATTTATATTCAGCAGGAGACCAATATCTGTCGCACGGTAGACCCGTGGGCCGGCTCATATTACGTGGAAAATCTCACTAACAAAATCGCACACAAAGCCTGGCAGCACATTCAGGAAGTAGAAGAAATGGGAGGCATGGCCAAAGCCATCGAAACAGGTTTGCCCAAAATGCGTATTGAAGAAGCTGCCGCCAGAAAACAGGCACGCATCGACGCCAACAAAGACATTATTGTAGGCGTAAACAAATATCGGCTGGAAAAAGAAGATCCATTGGAAATTCTGGAAGTGGACAACACGGCTGTTCGCGAAGCGCAACTGGCACGATTGAAAAAATTACGTGACAGAAGAAATGAGACAGAAGTGCAGCAAAGCCTTGATGCTATTACCAAGTCCTGTGAAACAGGAAAAGGAAATCTGCTGGCATTGGCAGTGGATGCTGCAAAAAAACGTGCCAGTCTCGGAGAAATTTCGTATGCTTGCGAAAAAGTTTTTGGGAGGTACAAAGCAGTGATAAAATCTATTTCAGGTGTTTATTCTTCGGAAGCCGGCGATGACAAGGCATTTGAGAAAGCCCGCCAGATGGCAGACGAGTTTGCTGCACTGGAAGGTCGGCGGCCGCGCATTATGATTGCCAAAATGGGACAGGATGGCCACGACCGTGGTGCCAAGGTGGTGGCCACAGGCTATGCAGATATTGGTTTCGATGTGGACATAGGACCATTGTTTCAAACACCCGCTGAAGCTGCCCGCCAGGCAGTGGAAAACGATGTACATATTCTGGGGGTTTCCAGTCTGGCTGCCGGACATAAAACACTGGTTCCCCAGGTAATAGAAGAGCTCAAAAAACTGGGTCGTGAAGATATTATGGTCATCGTGGGCGGTGTTATTCCCCATCAGGATTACCAGTTTTTGTATGACAAAGGAGTTGCTGCTGTTTTCGGCCCGGGGACAGTTATTTCCGAAGCAGGAATCAAAATGTTGGAATTACTGCTGGCAGCCAGGAAATAGTTGATTACATCCCAATAACAAGCCTGGCAAATGGCTGATGTGTCAAAACGAAGCTATCTATCATGAATACAGAAATATATTGATAATTCAGCAGGATATCTTTCCTGCTGAAAATTAACTTCTTCAATTCCCCGCCTTTGCCTATTTTTGCCGTGTACCAAAATTCATTTTATGCAAACAGATATTCTCAGCTTATTTGGCTATTTTGCTTCGCTCATCATTGCCATTTCCATGACCATGAACTCCATCGTGAAATTTCGATGGATTAACCTTGTAGGGGCCATTGCTTTTGCCCTTTACGGATTATTTATTCATGCTATTCCCGTTACTTTTCTCAATGGGTTTATTGCCCTTGTGGATATTTATTATCTGGCGAAAATTTACCGAAAAAAAGAGGTTTTCGACATCCTTGAAATCCGGGGAGATAATAAATACCTGTTGGAATTTTTGGAATTTCATAACAAAGATATCTGCAAATTTTTTCCCGGTTTTGTTTATAAGCCGGAGATGAACACCATCAGTTTTTTCGTTCTGCGCAACCTGAACGTTGCCGGTGTGTTCCTTGCCCATCGCGAAGAAAAAGATATCTTATTTGCCGGGTTGGATTATGTTACGCCCGAGTACCGCGATTTTAAAAACGGGAAGTTCATTTACCACCATTTACGCTCCCGTTTTTTAGATCAGGGTTTCAAAAAAGTTGTTGCTCCCGTATCCAGCAAACGGTATATGAAATACCTGAAAAAGCTGGGGTTTAAGAAAGATGAAAATGGTGTTTTTACTAAAAATCTTATTCAATAATAACCAGGTGATATGCTTACATTGATAAAAAACGGGACACTGGTCACGGAAGAACACACTTTTGCTGCTGATATTCTGCTTAAAGACAATAAAATAAGCCGCGTGGAAAATCCCGGTGTCATTTTGGATACCGCAGAAAAAATCATAGATGCTACAGGTATGTTGATTTTTCCGGGAGGTATTGACCCGCACGTACACATGCATCTTCCCACGCCTGCCGGCTATTCCAGCGATAATTTTCTTTCCGGAAGCCGGGCAGCCCTGTTTGGCGGCACTACCACTCTTATCGATTTTGTTACCCCGCACAAAGGCGAACCGTTACAGGATGCACTGGCCAAACGCAAAGCAGAAGCCGATAACTGCCTGACAGATTACGCTTTCCATATGAGCCCGGTGGAATGGCGCGACAGTCTTCCGGATGAGATTAAATCATGTGTGAAAAAGGAAGGTATTCCTTCGTTTAAAGTGTACATGGCTTACAAGGACAGCATAGGGCTGGAAGATGAAGAGCTGCAAAAAGTCTTTCATGCTGTAGCTGAAGCAGGAGGTATGGTAACCGCACATTGCGAGCTGGGAGATGAAATAGAAACGTTACGCAATGATTTTGTGAAAAATGGTCAGACAACTCCCGCGTTTCATCCCCTTTCAAGACCTGCAAAACTGGAAGCCGGAGCGGTTAAAAAAGCCATTGGCTTTGCAGCTGAAGCCAACTGTCCGTTTTACGTTGTACACGTTTCGACGGCCGCCTCACTGGAGCCTATCAGGGAGGCGCAACAACGCGGACAAAAAGTGTTTGCAGAAAGTTGCCCGCATTACCTTTTACTGGACGACAGCCGCTATCAGGGTAGCTTTGAACAAACAGCACCGTTTGTTTTGAGCCCGCCACTGCGCAAAAAATCAGATAATCATGCACTCTGGGATGCACTGGCGGATGGTACCATCCAAACCATGGGCACAGATCACTGCCCTTTTTCTTTTGAACAGAAGAAAATCGGTTTACACGACTTCCGCAAAATTGCCAATGGTGCCGGTAGTGTGGAACACCGGCTGACATTGCTTTACACATACGGCGTATTGCAAAACAAAATCAGCCTGAATCGCTTTGTAGAACTTACCTCTACCCGGCCGGCTAAAATATTTGGACTTTACCCACAAAAAGGCGCTTTACTTCCCGGTTCAGATGCCGATATGGTCATCTGGAATCCTGAAAAGGAACAGACTATTTCATCTCAAACTCATCACATGAATTGTGACAGAGATATATATGAAGGCTTTAAAACAAAAGGGGCTCCCGAATATGTTATTGTCCATGGAGAAATTGCTGTAGAACGGGGAAATTGGAAGGGTAATGCACTGAAAGGACAGTTTTTGAAGAGGAAAATCATCAGATAACCGTAAACAAACCTTATGTTAAATTCAGATTATTAAATTCATTGTCTTTCATCTCTTGTCCTATTTGAGAAAAAGATTTTGTATGCGATATTTCCGTTAATTTGCAGGTAAATTATTCCCATGCCAGAAAAGTATCCGTTGCCCCATCAATTCTTCAACAAACAGGTTGAAAGTTACGGACAACAGCTTGCGCAGATAAAAAAGAATATCCGGCAGGTGGCAACTTTGCGTATCTCTTCTTTTCTTATTACTGTGCTTGGAATATATCTGGCCGCCGGATACTCGCTGATGGCTGTCGCCATTGTGACTGTTATCGGCTTTTCTATATTTGGTTTTTTTGTTTCCCGGCATATCCGGCTTTTCAAACAAAAAAAACGAACGGAAACGCTCCTGTCTATCAACGAAAATGAGTTACGCCTGATGCATCGCGACACATCGCGGCAGCAGGAAGGATTGGAATACCTGGATGCTGCCCATCCTTTTGCTGCCGATTTGGATGTTTTCGGAAAACGGTCACTTTTCCAACTACTTGACCGTAGCGCTACACACGTTGGTCGGGAACGGCTGGCACACACGTTATCTTTCCCCCTGAAACACAAAGGGCAGATAGAAAAGCGGCAGGAAACCATTGCTGAACTATCGCGGATTCCCCAATGGCGACAGGAATTCCAGGCACTGGGAACAGGAGAAGAGAAAGAGAAAAACGTAGCTGCAGATTTGATGCTTTGGACCAAAACAAAAGAAACGGGGTTTAACAAACCTGTTTACAAAATATTACTTATTATTACACCTCTGCTTGGCTTCACAGATTTAATAATCAGTAGTTTAGGCGTGTTGCCTTACAGTAGTTTTCTGGTTTTTCTCATCTTACCGCTTCTTGTGCTGAGCCCGCGACTGGAAAAAATTAATAAAGCTTATAACCTTTTAAGCAAAAAGGCCTCCCTACTGGAACAATACGCCACCCTTTTTAAAAAAATGGAAGAGCAGGATTTTCATTCGCAAATTATGCAACAGGCTGTAAAAACACTGGCAGAAGGGGAAATTTCTGCTTTTAGTGCTGTAAAGAAGTTGTCTGCTATTTCAAAAGCATTCGATTATCGGCTGAACATGTTGGTTGGTATTTCTCTGAATATTTTCTTTCTGTGGGATATTTTGCAAAGCATCCGTTTGGAAAAATGGAAAGCCCGATATGGCCAACAACTTCCCGGATGGATGGATACACTAACGCAAGTGGATGAACTCTGCTCACTCGCTGGATTCGCCTTTCAGCATCCGGA
>WFNG01000023.1 GCA_015488735.1 Bacteroidales bacterium
TCATATCAAAACTGTTTTTGTCGTTATTAATTCTTATTTTATTGTTTATTATTCCGGCTCCCGGATATTGGTCAGCACTATTTTGGCCAAAAGGAACCTGAATTGCTATTATTTTTCTTCTTTTTATTTCTCTCCGGATAACAGGGTCATCAGCCCAGTAAACGAAATAATCATCGGCGGTTTGGTTTTGAAGAATACGGAACTTGCTGTCCGTGTATTTTTGAAAATCATTTTCGTAACGGTCGAGATGGTCGGGCGTTATATTCAATATAACGGCTATCTCTGCCCGAAACTGAAACATGCCATCCAACTGGAAACTACTGATTTCCAATACATACCAATCAAAATCATGAAAAGCTACCTGCCAGGCAAAGCTCTTGCCCACGTTTCCTGCCAGCCCCACATTAATACCTGCATTTTTCAAAATGTGGTAGGTCAGCAGTGTGGTAGTGGTTTTTCCGTTGCTTCCGGTGATACATATTTTTTTAGCCTTTGTAAAACCAGCTGCAAATTCTATTTCAGAAATTACCGGAGTTCCGTTATGCTTTAACTGCCTAATCATGGGCAGGGTATCGGGAATCCCCGGACTTTTAACCACTTTGGCGGCCGCAAAAATCCGAACGGTACTGTGTCCGTTTTCTTCAAAATCTATTTCAAACTTTTTAAGAACGCGTCTGTACTTTTCACTAATTTTACCTTTATCAGAAACAAAAACCGACAAGCCCTGTTTTTTGGCCAGCACAGCAGCCCCTGTTCCGCTTTCGCCGGCGCCGAGAACAACTATTTTGTCTTTTTGTTTCATTTAACTTCATATTTATCTCACTTTCAATGTAATGATAGTTGCCACTGCAAGGGCAATCCCCACGATGAAAAAGCGTAGTACAATTTTAGGTTCCGGGAATCCCAGTTTTTGATAATGGTGATGCAAGGGAGCCATCTTAAAAATACGTCTTCCGGCACCAAACCTTTTTTTGGTATATTTAAAGTATCCCACCTGTAGTATCACCGAAATACTCTCAGCAAGGAAGATCCCGCCAAAAACAGGAATCAATAATTCTTTACGAATAATAATGGCAAATACAGCAATAATACCGCCAATGGCCAGGCTACCCGTGTCGCCCATGAAAACCTGCGCAGGATAAGTGTTGTACCACAAAAACCCTACGGTAGCACCTACGAAAGCACTAATGTAAACTGCCAGCTCACCAACATTGGGCAGGTACATAATGTTCAAGTAATCGGCAAAAATGATATTACCCGACACCCAGGCCAGAATACCCAGTGTGGCCCCCATAATGGCAGACGTCCCCGCCGCAAGTCCATCCATGCCATCAGTAAGATTTGCCCCATTGGAAACACCCGTTATGATTAAGATAACAATAGGAATAAAAACCAAAAAAGCCCATTTTTCGTAACCGGGGCCCATCCATTTTAGCAGAACAGCATAATCAAATTCATTATTTTTCAGGAATGGGATAGTTGTTTTTGTGGAATGTCTGTCTGTAATGGAATATCTTGCCGATGGTCCCGATTTATCCATCAAGGAATAAACTTGTGTAACCGGAGTCACCTGTTTCTCACGGGTTACCACGTTTTTGTTAAAATACATTACCAAACCCACAACCAGTCCGAGAATTACCTGTCCCACAATCTTGTATTTACCACTCAAACCGGCTTTATTTTTTTTAAAGACCTTGATATAATCATCGATAAAGCCCAGTGCGCCCAACCAAATTGTGGTAAAAAGCATCAAAATAATATACACGTTGTCAAGTTGGGCAAAAAGCAAGGCAGGAATTATAATAGAAGCCAGAATAATCAATCCGCCCATGGTTGGCGTCCCCTGTTTCTCCAACTGACCTTCGAGCCCAAGATCCCGTACCGTTTCACCTACTTGTTTTCGGTTCAGATACTTAATCCAGTGTTCACCAAATACCAAACTAATAAGCAGTGAAGTAATTAAAGCCATGGCAGCCCTGAAAGAGAGATACTGAAACAATCCTGCTCCCGGAAAGGAATAGGCATCGTGTAGATATTTAAACAGATAGTACAACATAATTATCGTGTTTCAAATAATTCAGTGAGAACTTGTTTATCGTCAAAGGGATGTCGCACCCCGTTAATTTCCTGATATTTCTCATGTCCTTTCCCGGCAACGAGGATGATATCCCCCTTGTCAGCCAACATAAAAGCCGTTTTTATTGCCTCTTTGCGGTTAGTGATAACCAGCGTATCTTTCCTGTGAACAGGATCAATTCCTGCCTTCATATCATTAAGGATACTTTCCGGATTTTCGCTGCGCGGATTGTCTGATGTAAGTATCACACGGGTGCTTAATGCAGCGGCAATGGCAGCCATTTCGGGGCGCTTGGATTTATCACGATCACCTCCGGCACCTACAACAGTAACCACCTGCTCTTTTCCGCTGCTGATAGTCTGAATAGTTTCCAGTACATTTTTCAAAGCATCGGGAGTATGGGCATAATCCACAATACAAATAACACCACCAGGCGAACGCAGTACATCAAAACGTCCTTCGGCTCCCCGCAATCCGCTCAGCGCCTGCAAAACTTCTTCTTTATCCTGTTGCAGCAATACCGCCGTCGCGTAAGCAGCCATCAAATTGGAAGCGTTAAAGGCACCCACCATAGGAGAGTAAAAGTCCTTGTTATCCAGTAGCATTTGTAACCCGGAAAACTCATCTTCCAGCAACCTGCCGTGAAAATCAGCCATGGTTTTTAATGCATAACTGTATTTTTTGGCTTGGGTATTTTGCAGCATAACAGAGGCGTTCCGGTCATCCGCGTTAACCAGCGAAAATGCATGTGCAGGCAGGTCATCAAAGAATTTCTTCTTGGCTGCAATATATTCTTTGAATGTTTTATGATAATCAAGATGGTCGTGGGTAATATTTGTAAACAAAGCGCCGGCAAATTGCAGACCTGCTATACGCTCCTGCACAATGGCATGTGAACTTACTTCCATGAAAGCATAGCCACATCCGGCATCCACCATTTGGCTCAGGATATGGTTAATACTTAATGCATCAGGAGTTGTATGCCTGGTTTTTATCTCGTTGTCGTTTACTTTGTTCACAATTGTGGAAAGCATACCGGCTCCGTATCCCAGACTCAGAAAGAGCTGATGCAACAAGGTAACGATAGTCGTTTTGCCATTGGTGCCGGTTACACCCACAAGCTTCAGCTTTTCAGAAGGCCTGCCATAAAAATTTGAAGCCATTTGTCCAAGCGCAAAAGCAGAATTTTTGACTTTTATCCAGGTAATTTCAGCATTGGGATTTCGTGGCAAAGTCTGGCAAACCACGGCAATAGCACCCTTACTCACTGCGCCATCAATAAACCTATGACCATCGACCTGTGTACCTGATACGGCAACAAACACATCGCCGGGTTGCACTTTACGCGAATCAAAAACCACATTGGCAACAGTTATATCTGTCTTTCCACTGATATTTTCAACGCCAGTCCCGGTTAATATGTCTTTTAACTTTCTCAATGCTTTGTTCTATAAATTGGTTAACCGAATTAAAATTCTTTGTCCTTTACGGAAACGGATCCCCGGCTTCAGCGATTGCTGATACACCACTCCCCTGCCTTGTAAAATGGTGTTAAACCCCATATTTCCCAATAGATAAACCGCATCTTTGGCAGTCATACCTTTCACATTGGGAACCATATTTTTCGCAAAAGTTTTGGGCCGGAAAACTATTTTATCGTGCTTATCTCCCGTAACAGTCCATGTTTCAGCATAAGATCCTTTCGCTATTTTTACGCCAAGATCTTTATAAATTGTTTTTAGGTCGGGATACCATGCGGCATTTACCGCAAGTGGTACAGACTCTTTTACCGTATCTCTTTGGGATTTTACATGCAACGCCAGGGAAGTAGCATAAATTTTGTCAGCAATTTCTTTGAAAACAGGAGCTGCCACACCACTGCCATAATATCCGTGTCTGGGTTTATTAATAACCACAATGCAGGAATACTGCGGGTCGCTGGCAGGGAAATAGCCCACAAAAGTAGCATTGTAAGCGCCAGGAATATACTTCCCGTCTTTGGCAATTTTTGCTGTACCTGTTTTCCCCGCAATTTGAAAATGTTTGTTTTTAAGATTTTGTGCCGTTCCGTGTAAAACCACACCTACCAGCAGGCTTTGTACCTGCCGGATGACTGACAGCGGTGCAATTTTAGGATTTCTGACCTGAACACCAAACTTTTTCACAATTCTTCCGCCATCAGTAATCGCCGTTACAAACCTCGGTTTTACTTCAACGCCGTTGTTGGCTACCGCATTGTAAAAAGTAAGCAGCTGCAAAGGGGTAAGCTCCAATCCGTATCCTACAGACATCCATGGCAGCGAAGTAAGGTACCAGTACTTTTTATCTTTCGGGCTGTTTATATACGGGCGGGCCTCACCGGCAATTTTGAGTCCCAGCGGTTTATTCAGGTCCATGGCATACAGGTGGTCAACAAACTTAGAAGGATTGTTTTTGTATGCACGCTGTATTACTTTGGAAATCCCCACATTAGAGGAATGTTCAAAAGCCTGGCGAATGGTAATCAAGCCATCACCAATAACATGCACATCGCGCAGTTTCCGGCCATAATAAATAACATAACCTTTCTTCACAGAAACCGTGTCGCTTAGTTTGAATTTATGATCATCAAGAGCAGAAATAACAGAAGCCAGTTTAAAGGTAGAACCGGGTTCATATTTTTCGCCGATGGCCATGTTATAGCTTTCGACATAAGTACCTTTCTTTTTGTCGAGTCGCAAATTGGCAATAGCTTTAATATCGCCTGTTTTCACCTGCATAAGTACGGCGCATCCCATTTCGGCTTCGTGTTTTCTCATCTGTTTCAGCAAAGCATTTTCCGCGACATCCTGCAGGTTCATATCCAGTGTTGTTGTAATGTCTTCACCGTTTCTCGGTTCAATTTCATTATCGCTGTGAACAGGGAGCCAGGCACCTCCGTTTATCCTGCGTCTGATTTGCTTACCATTTACGCCTGTTAAAACATTCGAATAAGCACCTTCGAGACCTACAAAAAGATGTTCTTTATTGTTTTCGTAGCCTATGGTCCGTGCAGCAAGCTGACCAAAAGGGAGACTTCTCGTTGTTTTTTGAATAACAATAAGTCCGCCCATATTTTTTCCCTTCCGCAAAATGGGAAAAGTGCGTAACTGTTTTAGCTGAGAATAATTTACATGACGATGAATCAACAGATAGCGATTTCCACGGGCGCGGGCTTTTTTTAGTATTCTCCGGTAATAAGCCTGCGACCTGTCCTTAAAAAGGGATGCCAGCCGGTAAGCCAGCGAATCAACTTTCCGGTTAAAATAGGGTCTGGAGATATATCCCGTTGCCATATCCATGCGAATCTCAAAAATCGGAACCGAAGTTGCTAACAGGTTATCTCTATCCGACAGGATATTGCCACGATCAGCTTTTAACGTAAAAATTTTTATCTCCTGTTTCTTTGCTTTTGCCAGTAATGCCGGCCCATCTTTATACCGGATATAAACCATCTTCCCGATAATCAACAGGGCAAAGACCAGCGTCCCGAAATAGACGAGATAAACACGGGATAATATGACTTTCTTATTACTTCCCAAAACTATTTCCCCTGATTTTGTTTAATTACAATTGTTTTCAAAGGCTGATTAGTCTCCTTTATACCAAGACTTTCCAGTCGTTTTGCCAACTGAGATTGCTTGCTCAGTGTTGTTAAATTAGACTTAACAGAGATATATTCGTACCTCAGTTCTTTAATTTCACGTTCCATTTTGGTTATTTTCCTAACCTTGTTCTCCAACACGTAATCATTGGTTATGTAAATGAATGCCAGTCCGGCGAGAAAAAGCAAAAACGGGAAAATTCTACGTGTTCGTTCGTTTTCAAGAATGGCACCACCCAGCACATCTTGCGTAGCACGTCCGAAAGATCCCACTTTGCTACTATGAGAAGTAACCTCTTTCTTAGCCTTATGTTTGCGTTTGTTTTTTTTCATTATTCACCAATTTTTTCGGCAATCCGCAGTTTCGCTGAGCGGGCGCGACTATTTTGGGCTATTTCTTCTTCATCGGGTACAATGGCTTTGTTTACGACAGGTTTAAAATCAACCAAATCATTTCCAAAAAAGTCTTTCTGTATTTTCCCCTCAAAATTTCCGGTCTTGATAAAGTTCTTTACCAACCGGTCTTCCAGGGAATGATAAGAGATAACCACCAGGCGACCACCGGGTTTGAGCACATCCACCGTTTGCTCCAAAAAACTTTTCAGCACCTCCAGTTCCTGGTTCACTTCAATGCGGATGGCCTGAAAAAGCATGGCCAGCATTTTGTTTTTCCGCGTAGGCGGGATACATTTCTCAACAGCCGCTTCCAACCCAAAAGTGGTTTCAAAAGATTTTTCTTTTCGCTTTTCGCAAATGAGCCTGGCCATGCAGCGGCTGTTTTTTATTTCACCATAAAGTCTGAAAATCCGGTTCAGCTCTTCTTCAGAATAAGTATTCACAACATCGGCAGCAGTCAACATTTGATGTTTCCCCATACGCATATCAAGCGGACCATCGAAACGAGTAGAGAATCCGCGTTCTGCCTCGTCAAACTGATGAGAGCTTACGCCAAGGTCCGCCAGGATGCCATCTACCGGCATCATATCATACAGACGTAAAAAATTTTTCAGGTAGCGGAAGTTCTGGTTAACAAAAATCAGCCGTTCATCATCCGGCTTATTGGCTTCAGCCTCCGGATCCTGATCGAAAGCCACAAGGTGTCCGTTGGGACCAAGATGCTGAATAACAGCCCGCGCATGGCCACCTCCGCCAAAGGTTGCATCCACATAAATTCCATCAGGGCGAATGCCCAAACCCTCAATACTCTTTTGTAATAATACCGGATTGTGATACATATCTTATTCAGTTTCGAACTCACCCATAACCTCTTCAGCCAGACTGGCAAAATCATCCGGGTCATAATCCACAGCCTTTTCATAGGCGTCTTTATCCCAGATTTCAATTCGGTTTACGACTGATGTGAGCACGATCTGCTTAGCAATTCCGCCATAGTTCAGCAAGTCCTTCGGGAGAAGAAGCCTTCCGCTGCTATCCAACCCGACCGGTTTAACCCCAGCCATAAACTTGGTAACAAAATCTGCGTTTTTCTTTTTAAACATATTCAGCTTACCCACCATGGACGTTTCTGTCATCCACTGGTCAGCAGGAAAAAGCTCAAGACATTTTTTAAAAATACTCCGCTTTACCACAAAGCCTTTTTTCACCTCATCGCCCATTTGGGTTTTGTAAGCCACTGGAAACATGAATCTTCCTTTGGCATCGATTTTGGCTTCGTATGTTCCTAAAATATTGAGCATTAAACGCAGTTTTATGGCGTAAATATACTAACTATTTACCACATTTTAACATTATTTCCCACATTTTACCACAATGTTAAAAAAAAGTTACGTTTTTAAGGAAAATAATTTTAGGAAAGCTTCATAAACATCTAATTATCAAGAAAATAATTTTTTACAAAAAAGGCGGGGAAACTTATTAACAAAACAAAACCCGTGATATTGTTAATAATCCGGAATAGAAACTTACAAGATATATGTCAGGAGGTTCTTTCTCTTTCCTGAAACTAAGGCTTGTTGTTTATCAACGAATCCAGAATGGGTTTGTAATGAAGGACGACCGAATCGAAAGCCGGGCGGTATTTTGGCACCACAGGTTTGGCCGGCGGTGACTTCAAATTCAAAGGGTTAATGGGCATTCCGTATTTATAGACACGAAAATCCAAATGCGGGCCGGTGGCCAGTCCGGTGTGTCCCACGTAGCCGATGAGTTGTCCCTGACGAACATGCACGCCCACACTCATTCCGCGTGCAAACCGGCTTAAATGGGCATATTGCGTAGTATAAATACTGTTGTGACGGATTTTTAAATAGTTACCGGCACCGTTTCGCTGGTAACCTTTTCTGCTGATCACTCCATCGCCAAGTGCATGCACAGGAGTGCCTTCGGCAGCAGCATAATCCACGCCGTGATGCGGGCGGTAAATTTTCAAGATCGGGTGCCAGCGATGGTTGGAGAACCTTGAGCTGATACGCCTGTATTTCAGAGGTGCTTTGAGAAAAGTACGCTCCAGGCTGTTGCCATGCTCATCGAAATAATCACCTTTGCCATTTTGTTCAAAATAGAAAGCATAATGATGAACGCCTTTTTGAATAAAATCGGCAGCATCCACATTTCCCAATCCCACATATTTGCCGTCAACATAAATTTTTTGGTAAATGGCTTTGTATTGGTCGCCTTTCCGTAGTTCAAAAAAATCGATGGTCCAGGCATAGATATCGGAAAGCTGAATGGCGAGGTTGGGATCATCATGACCTGCTATCATGGCATTCCACAAGGAGCTTTTGATGGTTCCTTCGGTGATCACCTGCTGACGAACTATCGGTTTTTTGCCCAACATGCCATAAATGGAATCGTGCAAATGATAAAGAACATAATTGGAAGGAGAAATTTCGTAGGCAAACCACACAGGTGTTTCCAGTGAATCTTTTTTACAAATAACGACATACCGGTGGCCTTTCCGAATCTGTCGTACATTAAATATTTTTTTTGTATACTTTGCAATGTGGTCAATAACAGCATACCTGACCCCGTGTTTCAGCAGGATATCCGACAGATGCTGGTTGTGTTTTACCATCCCCTTTTTTACCTGAAGGCTGTCTACATTGACACCGTAAATAATGTTGGCTATGGTTTTGTGCATGGCTTTATGGGCCACCGGTTCCGATAGTTTTTGATGTTGTTCGCCCTTCTGGCGACAAGAAGAGACGGCCAATGAAAGTACCAAAAGGAGTGAAATGACAATATATGGAAGCTGATTTCTGTTCATGTCTCTACTATTTAAAAGATGTGCAAAATTAGGTTTATTGGTGTATTTGATTTAAAATTTGGTTTTTTTTTCTTAGGTCCAAGCGGACGCTTGAACCATTTTGCGGAGTTTGCGGACGCTTGAACCATTTTGCGGACGCTTGAACCATTTTGCGGACGATTGAACCAGTTTGCGGACGATTGAACCAGTTTGTGCGGAGAAGAAAGAAAGGGAAAGAATTAAAAGAGAAAATAAAATATATTTATTGTTTATCCGACTCATATTTATCGATTCTGCATAAGTGGTGCAAAAATAGAATTATTTGGGGTCTGGCTGTGGAAATATACTTTTACAGCATTAATTTCTGTTAAAAAAAACAGGAATTTAGATAAGGCCGGGATTACAAATCCCGACCAGCAGTGTTATAAATTCCAACCGGCAATAATTTACCCTGCCAATATTTTGGATTATACTTTCCGGTTTTTTTCAGTAAACTCTCTTCCGGCTTTGAGTGCATGAAGATTTAGCTTAACCATTTCTTCTCCTTTTTTCCCAAATAGCTTACGGATAGCCTCTTCAATGGAAGCATACTTTAAACTAAGGAAAGGAGAAGCTGCGCCAAGCACTACAATATTAGCTGCTTTCACCGAGCCTTGTGCCTGAGCAATTTTATCTGCGTCGATAGTAATGTAACGCGGAAGTTTTGTAATTTCACCCAATACATTCTCCATGTCGGGATAATCGGCAATATTTTTGAAGGGATTTATACTGGTAATCAGCCAGCCGTTTTCACGATTAAGCATATTAAAATAGCGTAATGCTTCTAACGGCTCCACCGAAAGAATCATGTCGGCTCTGCCTTCGGGAATCAAATCGGAAGCAATGGGGTCTGATGACAGACGCAAATGCGATTGTACATCACCGCCACGCTGGCTCATGCCATGCACCTCTGACTGTTTCAACTGCAGTCCTTCCGAAAGTGCTGCCATTCCTATAACGGTGGCAATGGTCAGAATTCCCTGACCACCAACGCCACCTAAAATAATATCTTTTTTCATTTTTGTAACAATTTTACTGAGCAGAATTTTCCTGAGTAACTTTCTTTTTGGCATGTTTAAGTTTCATTCGGCGTGCCAGTGTTTGCACGCATTCACGCCGTGGAATAATAACCGAAACGCCCTGATAAGCCAACTCTTCTTTAAAAACCTTTACATTTTCCTCATGCAAACGACGCAATGGCTTGATGATACGGATATGCTCCTCTTCCACACCAATACCTTTCACAATATCTTCCAGTTTTCCCGTACCGGCCGAATCCTGTCCACCGGTCATCCCCGTGGTACTGTTATCGAGCAGCACCACGGTGATTGGAACTTTCCGGTTAACGGCATCAAGCAGGCCTGTCATCCCGGAATGGGTAAAAGTAGAATCACCAATTGTAGCCACAGCCGGAACCATACCTGCTTCGGCAGCACCCACGGCCATGGTAATAGAAGCGCCCATATCCACACAACTGTTAATGGATTCCAACGGAGGCAGTGCACTCAGCGTATAGCATCCAATATCGGAGAGCACACGTCCGGGTGAGTAATCTTTCATGGCCTCATTTAATGCTTCGAAAGAATCCCAGTGCGAACACCCATCGCAAAGCAAAGGAGGACGACCTTTTAAAACATCCGGGAGATCATAACCTTCAGCCACTTCCATTCCAAGTGCTGTGCCCACAATATTCGGATTGAGTTCTCCCGCCCGTGGAAGTACGCCATCCATACGGCCTTTAACGGGTTTCCCCTCATCGAGAATACCACGGAACAACTCTTCGAGAATAGGGTAACCCTCTTCGAGAATAAGTACTGAATCGACCTGATCGTAAAATTCGCGAACCAGCTTACGCGAAATGGGATACTGCCCGACTTTCAGAACCGGATAAGGGATTTCGCCACCCCGATAATTTTCCAGAAGATAATTGTAGGCAATACCACAGGCTACGATACCCATGCTTTTGTCTTTTCCATCATAAAGTTTGTTGAAACCGGATTTTTCACTCTCCTCCTGAAAAGCGAGTTGCTTTCCAAGCAACGTGTTGTATTGTTTCTTAGCGATGGAAGGTAACAGAATAAATTGTTTCAAATCAGAGGGTAAGTTCATACCATTCTGGGGAAGCACTTCACCACGTCCTACACCCGAACGGGAGTGGGACAAGCGCGTGGTAATACGAAACAGTACCGGCGTTCCGAAACGTTCTGAAAGCTCAAAAGCATAGCGCGTCATATCGTAGGCTTCCTGCTGGTTTGAAGGTTCAAGAATAGGAATTTGTGCAAACTTTCCATAAAAACGCGAGTCCTGTTCATTTTGCGAAGAATGCATGGAAGGGTCGTCGGCAGAAACAACCACCAGTCCGCCATGAGCACCGGTAATGGCTGAGTTGATAAAAGCATCGGCGGCCACATTCAGTCCTACATGTTTCATGCAAACCAAAGCACGTTTGCCGGCATACGACATGCCGATGGCAGTTTCCATAGCTGTCTTTTCATTGGCCGACCACTGTGAAACAATATGCCTTTCTTTGGCCTCTTTGGAAGCCTGAATATATTCGGTGATTTCGGTAGAAGGTGTTCCCGGATAGGCAAAAACCCCGGAAATACCTGCATCCACAGCCCCCTGGGCTATGGCCTCATCACCAAGTAACAGTAATTTGTCCATATTATTTGTGTTTTATTTGTTCTTTAAAAAAGCATGCAAAGTTACCATTTTTCAGCCGTTTTAATGCGCAGATTCAAAATCTATAACAAATATAAATTGAACAAAACGATATTCTTTTGTTAAAAATAACACAGAGATTTCTTTCCGTAACCGGAACAACAGGCAAACGCTTAACGTTTTTCACGACAAGGGGTGCGAAGGGTTTAACCACGAAGGGACACAAAGGGGTTTCACGAAGGAGGCACGAAGGGGTGAGAGGGTGAGAGGGACGAAGAGACGAAGGGACGAAGAGACAAAGGGACAGAGGGATAAAAAGATTCGTGTAATTCGTGCCATTCGTTGGGAAAAAAACTTGGTGAGACTTCGTGAATATCCTTGGTGGGACTTAGTGGTTTACCTTTACCACGAAGGGGCACGAAGGGGTTTCACGAAGGGGGCACGAA
>WFNG01000024.1 GCA_015488735.1 Bacteroidales bacterium
CCAAAGATATTGTTGATGCCATAAAAAAAAGGTTTACGCATCAGATAGAAATGAAAGTTTGTGCTTTGGAAGAAGGAGTAAGCTCTTTTCAATATGATGAGGATGTTATTTATCGCCTGGACACCACAAAACGGGAACATTATGCACGTATGGCTGAAAAGATTAATAATAACCGGCAAATTTCAGCTTTGATGATTGAGCATGAATTTGGCCTTTTTGGGGGGAAATACGGAGAATACCTGCTGGATTTTATCGAAAAATTAAAAAAACCTGTCGTCATTACCTTCCACACTGTTCTGCCCAAACCCCATCCAAAACTTCTCTCTGTTGTAACATCATTGGCCAGCTTCTGTCGCAATATCATTGTTATGACCCATAGTTCGGGAAAAATCCTGGAAGAAGACTATGGTGTTCCACCCGAAAAAATAAGACTAATCCCACACGGAACGCATTTGACCCTATGGCGTGAGCATAGCGAAATTAAAAAGCAATTTGGCATTGACCATCATCTCATTCTCTCCACTTTTGGTTTACTGGGGCCCAACAAAAGTATTGAAACAGCCCTGTATGCTTTACCTGGCATTGTAAAGGAATTTCCTTCGGTCTTGTATCTTATTCTGGGACAGACTCATCCGGGAATTATAAAACACGAAGGCGAAAAATACCGTACATTTTTAGAGACAAAAGTCCATGAACTCAAGCTGGATAAATATGTCCGGTTTATAAATAAATACCTGTCACTGGAAGAGCTGCTCGATTACCTGCTGGCCACGGACATTTACCTGTTCACCTCAAAAGACAGGCAACAGGCAGTAAGCGGAACTTTTATTTACGCCATGAGTTGCGCCTGTCCCATTGTAGCCACAGCCATTCCGCATGCCAAAGAAATGCTTACCGATGATACCGGAATACTGGTTGATTTTGAAAAACCCGAACAAATTACCCATGCGGTTCTTCATTTATTAAAAAAATGGTCCTTGCGGGAAGAGATGAGTATCCGGGCACTTATGAAAACCCGTGATTCAACATGGGAAAATGTCTCTTTAAAAACTGTTCAACTATACGAACATGTTATCCCGCACCTTCATCTGTTTTATCGCTATCCTGAAATTAACATGTTGCACATAAAAAACATGACCTCGGAAATAGGAATCATCCAGTTTGCCCGTATTGATGTTCCCGATATTGTTTCGGGATACACGCTGGACGACAACGCCCGGGCATTGATTGCCCTTACCATGCACTACATACAATTTGGAGAGAAGCAAGACCTGCCACTCATGGACACTTACCTGAATTTTATGGGGCGATGTCAGAGGACTAACGGACGTTTCGTAAATTACATTGACAGAAATAACAGAATTCATATCCGTAATAATGCCGAAAATATGGATGATTGCAACGGCAGGGCAATATGGGCACTGGGATATTTTATTTCACATAAGGATAAACTGGAAAATAAATATGTAGAAAAAGCACAACAGATGTTTGAAAAAGTCTGGCATGTGATTGATGAATTCATTTCGCCCAGGGCCATGGCTTTTATTATTAAAGGACTCTATTTTTATTATCAGGCCAACGAAGACAGGGAGATTGCCAACAAGATTTCTTCTTTGTCAGACAGTTTGCTTAATTTTTATAACGAAATTTCCGACAAAAACTGGCAGTGGTTCGAAGAATACCTTACTTACGCCAATGCCACCCTTCCCGAGTCGATGCTTTATGCCTGGAAAGTTACCGGAAACGTTACCTATCGCATTGTGGCCAAAAGTACTTTCGACTTTTTATTGTCCACTTTGTTTAAAAACGAGCAACTTTACGTTATATCCAACAGTATTTGGTTTAAAAAATCCGGGGGGACAACAAAACTCTTCGGACAACAGCCGGTTGATGTGTCATACATAAATATGACATTAGACCTTTTTTACAGGGAAATGCAGGAGGAAAAATACAAAAATTACTTACTTGTTGCTTTCAGCTGGTATCTCGGAAACAATATCCTTGACCAAATGGTTTACAACCCCAAAACAGGAGGCTGCTACGATGGCATCGGAAAAGAAGGTGTGAATTTAAATCAGGGAGCCGAAAGCACCATCACCTATCTTATTTCAAGACTTATTATGGAAGCATATCCTCCGCAGGCAGAAATAGCAGATCACGAAGAGAAACTCTAAACAATTTAATATGGTAAAAGTAAAACGATATGCCCTCAGGCTACAACCAGACCACCAGCGAATAATTACCCGGTTTCATTTCCCCGGAGAAGAAATTGCTGTTGAAATTATTCATAAGGTCTTGCTCATGCCAGCGAAAATTGTAACCGATGAAATAAATTCAATTTTACGTGATTTCTCTAAAAGACACCGGAGTATTACTTCCGTTTTGATAAGGCATTTTTTGAAAGCAAGCCAATTATTGGAAAATAAAGAGGTTCGCACCTCCGAATTGACCATGGAACAAAAATTGCTTATCGGAGCATATTTTACTTCAGAATACGCGCTGGAATCAGCAGCCTTTTTTAACCCTTCGGTGGTAGAACATCCCGACCAGAGTTTTCTGGAAACCGGGCATAAACGAATACTACTAAGTTTCAGAGCTACAGGCGAAGGACATATTTCCTCCATCGTTTTTAGAGAAGGGGTTATTACGGATAAACTGGAAATTCAATTGGAAGACACCGGGTTTCTGGATCAATTGCCCGAAAAAAAACAGCTGAACAAATACGTCAAAGAAACATTTCTTCAAAAGCTTGAGGAAATGCATGTGAAAAAACCCATCATTTCCACGGTTATGGATTTGCTCAAAGATCCCTTTAGCAACGATGAGCTTAGAAATGCCATTCAGCTTATCCGAAACAAAGAGGAAATAACGATTACAAAAGAAAAAGTCCTCAAAGACATGTTATGGCTTGCAGACTCATCCTATGAAATTTCATTCTCAAAAGACATCTCTCCATCAGAAAGGGTTTTGTTTCCCATTTCAAAGGTGGAGCAAAATGGTTTGGAAGATGCCCGGTTTGTAAAATTTACAGAGGATGACGGAAAAATACAATATTATGCTACCTACACCGCTTACAACGGATTTACAATACTGCCCCGGCTTTTGTCCACCACCGATTTTTACACCTTCCAATCTACTCCCCTTTACGGAAAATTTGCCCAAAACAAAGACATGGCACTGTTTCCCCGCAAGATAAATGGGTATTATCATATGATTGCCCGGGTTGACGGACACAACATTTATGTCTTAAAATCTCAGAAAGTGGATACCTGGAATAAGGGCACTTTATTGCAAAAACCGGTTTATCCCTGGGAGCTTGTCCGCATAGGAAACAGCGGATCGCCCATCGAGACAAAAGAAGGATGGCTTATGCTCTCTCATGGCGTAGGACCGATGCACCGGTATTGTATCGGTGCCAGTCTGCTGGATTTGGAAAACCCGGCAAAAGTAATCAGCAGATTAAAAAAACCTTTAATGATTCCCATTCAAAATGAAAGAGATGGTTATGTTCCCAATGTATTATTCACCTGCGGAGCCATCATTCACCAAAACCAATTAATTATACCCTATGGCATGTCTGATTATGCTTCTTCCTTTGCTTCTGTATCAGTGGAGGAATTACTAAATGAGTTGAAATAGTTGTATTTATAACGAAATAAATGTTCTCATCATGGAAAACGTTAACATGGGGTTTCTGGGTTTGCTAAAAAAAGAAACCATAAAACTACACAAGATTGCCGAAAAATCGGGCAACAACATATTGTTGTTAAATGGTAAAATGAAAAAGTTTGACTATTTAATTTTTCTCACCAATGAATATTTTCTCTTCCACTCGCTGGAAGAAAACATGAAACTGCACGCAAAAAACGTCCTTATAAAAGACATGCTGTTTCCTGAACTTAACAGGGCTGCTGTTATATCTGCTGACATCCGTGCCATATCAGGTGCTTTACCCAATGAAAAACTAAAGGTACAAACAACACGTGTTTACGAAAACAGACTTCAGGAAATCTCAGCTACAACTCCCGTTCTGTTGCTGGCCCACGCTTATAATTTATATTCAGAACGTCTGTCGAACGGGAGAATAATTTCTATCATTTTGAAAACATCCTACCAATTCCTTGATAATGCCTTGCGGTCTTATCATTTTAAAAAACTGAATAATCCCCGTGAATTTGAAAAACAATACAGCCATCAGCTTACATTACTTCCGTTTGATAAAGAAACCAAACAAAAATTTATTTTCGAAATAAATCTCTCCAATATTTTTTACATAAGCCTGCTTACAGAAGTTTTAACGAAATAATACCGATTATTCACCAAGTTGCCGCGTTAATCATATACCCGTTTAATTGTTACAAGCACAAAGGGTACTAAAATAATTTATCCCGATAGCGAAACCTATCGGGATAAATAAAATACCTCTAAAATTTGGCTTAAGCTTATTTGTTTTTCTGTTTTTTAACGACTGTCTTGGCTTTTACCATCTTCGACAAAATCTCTTTCATCTGTTGAAGTTCTTTGCCATAGCCTGTCCAATCATCTTGTTTCAGATATTTCAACGCTTTATTATAATGGTCTAATGCTTTCTGTGCCTGACCGGTAACGACTGGCAAACCTGTTGGCGTCGGGGCCGGCTGCATACCTGAAGTATTCTGTTTCTCAACACCGGAAACATTAAAAACAGCCTGCAATGTTTGATCCAGCGTTCTGCGCATTTCAATTTGTTCTTTGTAAGCCACGATAACCCGCTTCAGCTCAGGAATCTGACCTTGTTCCGACTGCAGATAAACAGGTTCCACGTAAATAAACGAATTCTTTATGGGAATCACCAGTTGGTTACCTTTTATCACCTGCGAACCTTGTTGTCCCCACAGCGTCAGTTCAGAAGATATATCTGGTTTCTGGTTAATCCGGGCTTCTATCTGCATAGGGCCGTAAATCAACTTGTCTTTAGGCAAAGAATAAACAATTAGTTTGCCATAATTCGGGGCATCGCATCGGGCACACATCCAGGCTACCATATTGTCCTTTCCCGAAGGGGTC
>WFNG01000025.1 GCA_015488735.1 Bacteroidales bacterium
AAGGAATGGTTATCTTTTTTTTGGTTTTTATTTCATTAATGCATTACTTTGCACCCTGTTTAACTAAAAAAAATTAATCATATGTCAGACGTACGTTCAAAAGTTGTCAGCATTATCGTTGACAAATTAGGAGTAGAAGAAAGTGAAGTTACCAATGAAGCAAGTTTTACAAACGACTTGGGAGCTGACTCTCTTGACACGGTTGAATTAATCATGGAATTCGAAAAAGAATTCAACCTTTCTATTCCTGACGAAGAAGCAGAAAAGATTGAAACAGTTGGTGATGCTGTTACATATATTGAAAGTCACCAGTAAAAAAGGAGAAACATTTTTATGCAGTTAAAACGAGTTGTTGTTACAGGTATTGGCGCAATTACTCCCGTTGGAAATACTGCAAATGCGTATTGGGAATCGTTGCTGCAGGGAAAAAGCAGTGCGGTTCCTATTACACATTTTGATGCATCAAAGTTTAAGACACAGTTTGCCTGCGAGGTAAAAGATTTTGATCCCACACAGTATTTTAACAGGAAAGAAGCACGCAAATACGATCGGTATGCACAGTTTGGTATCGTAGCAGCTACTGAAGCGGTGGAAGATGCCGGGCTTTTAGACGATGGTATTGACAGGAATCGTGTTGGTGTTATCTGGGCATCCGGAATTGGTGGTATCCAAAGTTTTCATAACGAAGTTTCAAACTTTGTTAAAGGTGATGGAACCCCGCGTTACAATCCGTTTTTTATTCCCAAGATGATTGCTGACATTGCCGCAGGACATATCTCCATAAAATTTGGATTCAGGGGGCCGAACTTTGCAACAGTTTCGGCCTGTGCCTCCTCAGCTAATGCACTGGCCGATGCTTTTAATTACATCCGGCTGGGAAAAGCCGATGCTTTTATCGCAGGAGGCTCCGAAGCGGCTATTACACAAGATGGTGTTGGCGGATTTAACGGCATGCATGCCATTTCCACCCGCAACGATGATCCTAAAACAGCCTCCAGACCATTCGACAAAGACCGCGATGGCTTTGTAATTGGTGAAGGTGGTGGTGGATTGGTTTTTGAAGAATTGGAACACGCCCTGAAACGTGGTGCTAAAATATATGCCGAAGTGTCCGGATCGGGCCTCTCAGGCGATGCTTATCACATGACAGCACCACATCCCGAAGGACTGGGAGCCTTTTTGTGTATGCAGGATGCCCTGAAAGATTCAGGCTTACAACTAAAAGATATTCATCACATTAACACACACGGGACATCAACACCCGTAGGTGACATTGTGGAACCTTTAGCCATAGTAAAGCTCTTTGGTGAAGAGGCATACAATATTAACATTAACTCCACGAAATCCATGACCGGCCATTTGCTGGGAGGTGCCGGAGCTATCGAAGCTATTGCCACATTGCTGGCTGTAAAGAATGATATTGTACCACCGACCATCAACCATTTTACAGATGATCCGAAAATTGATAACCGGCTAAATTTTACATTTGACCATGCCGTAGAAAGGAAAGTAGATGCCGCCCTGAGTAATACTTTTGGTTTTGGGGGACATAATGCTTCTATTATTTTTAAGAAATTCAAAAAGTAAGACACATCTTGTCCCTTCGTAATTTTCTAAGAACTTATTTTTCTTCCAACAGGAAGATGCGACAAGCCATAAAAAATATTTTCGGGTTTTATCCCGGAAATATTTTTTTGTATAAACAGGCTTTTCGACATAAATCAGCAAGCCTGAACCATAAAAGTGGGTCACGCATCAACAACGAACGGCTGGAATATCTTGGGGATGCTGTTCTTGGCGTTGTGATAGCCGACTACCTTTTCCGCCGGTTTCCTTTTGAGAACGAAGGCTTTCTTACGGAAATGCGTTCCAAAATCGTAAGCCGTTCTTCGCTGAACAAACTATCCAACAAACTGGGGCTGAAAGATTTTATGCGCTTTTCAAATACCGACATAAGGCAAATGAAATCGGTAGGCGGCGATGCTTTTGAAGCTTTTATCGGAGCCCTTTATCTCGACAGAGGTTATCATTTTACCCGGAAAATCATTATAAAAAGAATTGTTGAAGTGCATTTTGACCTGGATCAATTGGTTCAATCAGAAATCAGTTATAAGAGTAAAATTATTGAGTGGGCACAGAAAACCCGAAAAAAACACCAGTTTCAGGTTATCAGTGAGGAAACTATTAAAAACAGAAAGCAATTCAAAGTGGCTATCCTTATCGATAATGAGGTAATAGCCGAAGCCTACGATTATACCATAAAAGGAGCCGAAAACCTGTCTGCAGAGAAAGCATGGAGCCTTCTTTCCAACAACAGCTGACATCCCTCTTTGGAGGATAAACAACCCTTACCGATTATCCTGAACAAAGCTTCCTTTCTTCAAAAGAACCCCGTACATTTGCATCATTATGTATATAAAAGATGACTTTTTAAAAGATTTTGCCGTGGTTATCCTGGCGGCCGGCTTCTCAGGACGAATGGGTATCCCCAAGCTTTCTCTGCCCTTTGATGAGCATCGCTCTTTTGCCGGGAAAATCATTCAGGAATATCTGCTTGCCGGTTGTAAAAACATAGTAATAGTGGTAAACGAACCGGGGCTGCAATCTTTAAAGCAGCAAAAGTATTTTCCCGATAAAGCGCATGTTTCTGTCATCCTCAACAACCATCCCGAACGGGAACGGTTTTTCTCCCTGCAAACAGGCCTGCAAGCCATTCGGACTAAGAGGCCGGTATTTATTCAAAACATTGACAATCCGTTTATTAACCGGGATCTGCTTTTCCGGCTTGCCAAAACTTTTCGTCGCGAAGCCTGCATTGTACCGCGACATAACGGATATGGCGGACATCCTGTATTACTTTCGTGGGAAATTGCCCGTGACCTGGAACGTTCACCAGACTGGACACAAAACCTAAGAGACTTTTTACAGGCCTATCCAATAATCGGCTGTCCTGTAAGCGATGAAAACATTTTCATAAACATTAACTCTCCGCAGGAATACCAAAAATATTTTGGAAAAGCAGGGCAATAAATTTCCGCTTTAATATTGCCAGAGGTATTGCTCAAAATTAAACATTTGCCTTTTGATCCGGTTTGACTCCCTGATGGCATTCACACCGGTAGCGTAAGCGTTTATACGGCGGTCATACATGTTTTGCTCCTTATAGATATAGCTTTCAAAAAGGCGCTTTATAAAAATATCATCATAGCTAAGCCGGGCAGCAGAATTTGCCGGGTTAAAAG
>WFNG01000026.1 GCA_015488735.1 Bacteroidales bacterium
TGTCGCAGACAGCCATTTATCTCGCTACTTCACCCAAGAGTAACGCGGCTTATGCTGCCATAAAGAAAGCACAATCGCTGGTAAAGAAAACCGGAAACCTGCCGGTGCCGTTGCATCTGCGTAATGCGCCCACCGGACTTATGGAAGATATAGGCTATGGAAAAGATTACCGCTATGCCCATGATTATGAAGGTAATTTTGTGAATCAGGAATTCCTTCCTGATGAAATCAGCGGGAACATGCTTTTTGAACCGGGAAATAATCCGCGGGAACAGGAAATGCGAAAATCGTTGAGGAACAAGTGGAAAAGCCGATACCGTTATTAGAATGCGGTACCAGCGGACGCTGGCACCAGTTTGTAAGTTTGTTAGTATTTGGTAATGTTAGTCTTTGGCAGGGACAATCTTGTACCGTTTCAAAACAGGTACCACTTTACTGGAATTCAGCGTGAAAGTATATTTCAAAAGCTTGTCGGAAACAAGGTTACGCAAGCGGTTACGATGGGATGATTTGTCAATGTACCCAAAAAGATCCTCTTTGGCCATATTCCACTGGTCCAGTGCCATTTTAGCCGAATCGCAATCGGTGGTAAATCCATATTGATCTATAAGAATCTCTGCCAAAGCACCTGCAAAAAGGCTGTCTTCCATGTTGACCCTGTTTTTCCATCCTGCACACAGAACAACCACATTTTTGTCTTGTTTGTTGAGCCATGCTGCCAAAGCATTGAGGTTAACAAAGCTGCCAATAGCAATTTCGGAGGCCGATGAAGAGGCCATTTTGATGGCTTTTGTACCGTTGGTGGTGGAATAAACGATCTCTTTTCCCTTGAAAACAGAGTGGAAAAATGAAGTAGCCGAATTATCGAGATGGGCAAATTTTACTTTACTGCCGCCACGTTCAGCGGCCACAATATAGCCTAACCTGCTGAGAAACCGGGCATGACGGATACGTTTTACCGGGATAATGGCTTTTACACCATAATCAAGAGCTGCACAAATAGAGGTGGTGGCACGGAAGACATCTGTTACCACCACCACGTAAGGCTTTTTTGTTGAAACATTCGAGAATAACCTCGGTGCAAGTATTACTTCTATGGTATTTTTGTTGGGCATAAAAAGAATTATGCTTTGTAGAATGGGGGACGGGTTACCACAGCTTTCAGGAGCTTGTTACGTACTTTTATGTAAATTTCGGACCCCTCCTTCCAGTATGGTTTGTCGATATAAGCCATACCGATTCCTTTGTGTGTCATGGGCGACATGGTTCCGGAAGTTACCTGGCCAATGACGTTTCCATCTGCATCTGCAACTTCATATTCGTGGCGCGGGATACCTTTGTCCGCCATGACAAATCCTTTCAGGCGACGGGAAACACCGTTGGCTTTCTGGCTTTCAAACAGCGGACGGTCGATAAAATCGTTGCCATCAGTAAATTTGGTAATCCAGCCGAGGCCGGCGGCAATGGGGGAGGTGGTGTCGTCAATGTCGTTGCCATAAAGGCAGAAGCCGGATTCGAGGCGCAGCGTGTCGCGGGCGCCGAGGCCAATGGGTTTGATGCCGAATTCTTCGCCGGCTTCCAACACTGCCTTGTAAATTTCTTCGGCTTTGTTGTTGGGTATGTAAATTTCGCAACCACCTGATCCTGTGTAACCTGTAGTGGAAAAGATAATATCCGGAACACCTGCAAACTCAACTACTTTGAAAGTATAATATTCCATATTTTCCACACTTTCTTTGGTCAGTTTTTGCATGGCTTTCAGTGCCAGCGGCCCTTGTATGGCAAGTTGCGAAACTTCATCGGATACATTGGTCAGCTTTGCGTTGACATCGTTCCGGCTATTGATGTGTGCCCAGTCTTTGTTGATGTTGGCGGCATTCACAACGAGCAGATATTTTTCCGTGTTGAAACGGTAAACCAGCAAGTCGTCCACGATACCACCTTTGCCGTTGGGGAGACAGCTGTATTGTACTTTTCCGTCCACAAGCGCAGCAACATCGTTGGTGGTTACTTTTTGGACTAACTCAAAAGCATGCGGGCCTTCGGCCCAGAATTCGCCCATGTGAGAGACATCAAAAACGCCCAGCGTGGTACGGACGGTTTTGTGTTCTGCATTGATTCCTTCAAACTGCACCGGCATATCCCATCCGGCAAATTCCACCATTTTCGCTCCCATTTGGCGATGCATGGTATTTAATGCTGTTTTTTTCATTTTATTGCGCTTGTAATTGTTTTAAAATTTTGCAGTGCAAAGGTAGTGATTTCCATCGGAAAACAAAAAGGGCGAAGGGTGTTTTAGGTAAAGAAAAGGAGGCACAAGTGGATGCTTGCGGCAGTCCGTGCGTCAAACAGATTTCAATAAATGATGGCCTACACCACAGCGTAAGCAACGTTTGTTTTGGCAGTAGTATGTCTTCAGTCTGATAAGCGCCTGAGACTGTAAAGCGTTTTCCGGTTTTATCCCCAACAGGCTGAAATTTCGTGTGATATGGTTTTTCTCCGATGGGAGTGCAACAAGCCACTCCAGCGATTTTTCGCGCAATTGCCGTCGGTTTGTTTCTTTGCCGTAAACAAAGACAAACGGGATGATGGTGTTAATAAGAATGAGATGAAGAGAGGCTTTTCCCATCTTTTTAGGCCTGGCAGTTGCCAGCTTGTCAAAACGAAAATGTGTTTTCCAGTAATCCGATGTTTCGGTTTGCAGCAGGCTGATAACATCGCTCAGCCTTTCTGCTTCAAGGATTTTCTGCAAAAGGGCGGTGGAACGGTGAAAGAGGCGGGCAAACTGTGCCAGACGAATGGTGGGAAAGTTAGGCGGATGCATTCGCATGAAGCGCCAGGCTTCGGGTTGCATGGGCTTAAGCTGGTATTTTTGTGCAAGAAACCGGTATTCAGATTGTAACTGGCGGGGATAATCATCGTCGAATTTCTGCCTGAGCATTCCTGCCTGCCCAAAAAGCAGAGCCTCTATCTGTAAAAGGTTGTCTTTGTGCTTTGACAATATGGTGAAAGGCAACGAGAAAGCCAGCTGCTCAAAGGCTTCGGCATTGGTTTTAAACCCATAACTGCGCAACAGCTTGCGGTAAAATATTTCTCTGAAATCGCTTTTGTTTTCGTGCAGCATATGCTCAATTTCTCCGGCTTTTCGCTCCAGGCGCTCGATGGCGAGCCGGTGCAACCAGCTCATAATTTCAAAATGTCCCACTTGCGAAATACTTTCGCCACAGGGAATCCATTGTTTTGAAAGCAGGAAACCCTGATACCTCTCGAAAAGGTGTTTGTCAAATTTATCTTTTAACACAAGCGTAGGGACAGGCTGTCCGTTTTTACGAAAAACAGGCCGGTCATCCTCATAAACCACGTGTAAAATAATGTTGTCGTAATTGGGGTCTTCCTGATGACCGTGGCGATACCAGTCGGAAGATTTGGTGTGTATTTCGATATTTCCTGCCCACAGCGTACCATCAATTTTGATTTTGCCATTGAAAAAGTCGGGGCCGCTGTCGTAATTTTGCTGGCCGGGATGGTGAATAGTTATTTCTTCATTCCCGCTGCCGGTGAGTGTTTTTCCCGGAAGGTGGTACTTCCACAGGTAATATAGAAAATCTTCGTTCATAATCAGTATTCAGGTTTTTTGGCCACACAAGGTATGAAAGTTTTCCGGATATTGGGATAATTTTATAATTCGATAATTGGTCATTCATCATTCGTCATTCGTCATTCATCATTCGTCATTCGTCATTGGTTACTCGTTCATTTGGAAATTTTGCTTTTTGTCTTTTGCCTTGTTTTCTGCGGCAGGGATGGAGCGGATAGCCCGCAGTATGGAGTGCTATTTGAAGCCTGGCGGACAAAAGCGACCAGCGGAAGCTCTTTGTTAAGCCATGGCTGAAAAGCACTTCCATACGAGGACTATGAGCGGACAGCCCGTGTATGCCTGTGGGAAGGCCGCCACCAAAATCAAAAGATAAGGAGTTACATGCTGTAAATTTAATTTCATAAGTCGCGGGTATTAAGTAGGTAAGTAAATCAAATGTAAATTTTCCTAAAAGTATGTACTCTTTTTTACCGAAATGTTTGCAACGGAGTATGAAAATAATTACTTTTGTAGCGCAGCATATTTTGAAAAGATGGCAAATGAAAAAGTTCTGATTTCCGGGATAGAGTATAAAGTTAGGAAATTAATTGAAAGATGTAATTTGCAATCGGCTGAAAATAAGCGGCTTAAAAGCGAGGTGAGTGATTTGCAAGCGCAATTGGCTACACTTCAGGAATTAATGAATAAAAAGAATAATGAATTATTAAAATTAACGTTGGCAAATGCCTTTGAAAATAGATTCGGTGTTGAGAAAGGAATTCAGATAATTGATGAGCTGTTGGAGGAGATAGACCGGAGTGTGGATGTAATTAGTAAATAAGTAAAATATTTTGCAGGACAAATCGTTAGATATTAAAGTGCTCATTGCCGGAAGGCCCTACAAAATGAACGTGCAGCGCGAACAGGAAGGGTTGGTTAGAAAAGCAGCCGGTTACGTGGAAGATGCGATTAACAGTTTTGCACATTCGTATGAGTACAATGATCAACAGGATTTGTTGGCCATGATTGCACTGCAAAATGCTGTTGGAATATTGGAGATGAAAGAAAAAAAGGATTTTCGGGAGAAAGAAATGGAATCGAAACTGAAAGAGATAGACAAGATTCTAAGCGCTCAATTATCAATGGAATAACGTTCTTAGTATTAAGATATACCCGCGTAATCTAATGTTTGTAAACTCAACACTACAAACTTTAGGGATAAGCTTAGCGGATTGTAGAACAGGCCTGTTTACCCTCGTGGAATTTGCCTTTGGCAGACACTGGAAGTTCGAAAATCACGGCAGCCCTAACCATGTTTTCCGGAGTTTACTTTAGCTCCATGATTGCGCGGGTTTTTTATTTTCCCGCATTTGCCACACAAAAAAATGCTTATGGAAACAAATATAATTTATGTAACGTTACTTGTGTTGGTAGGCGTTGCTTTTGGCATGATTATCACCTACTTCTTTCTGAGGGAAGCGCTGCTGAAAAAGAGCCATGCTGTCCTTGAAGAAGCCAGGGAGAAAGCCGAAGTGGTGAAGAAGGAAAAGATTCTTCAGGCCAAAGAAAAATTTCTGCAGCTTAAAGGCGAACATCAAAAACTTATTGATGAGAAAAACAGAAATATTCAGAAATCTGAAAACAGGATTCGCCAGAAAGAGGCTAACCTTAACCAAAAAATACAGGAAGCACAAAGGAAAAACAATGAGCTGAATGCACAGAAAGCCAATTTAAATGCGCAACTGGAGATTCTCAATAAAAAGCAGGCTGAGATTGATAAGATTCATGCAGGCCAGGTTAAACAGTTGGAAAATATCAGTAAGCTTTCGGCCCGCGAGGCCAAGGAGCAATTGCTGGAGTCCATGAAGGGTGAAGCCAAGATGGAGGCCATGATGATGGCCCGGGAAATAACGGAAGAGGCCAAACTTACTGCTGACCGCACCGCCAAGAAGATTGTGATTGAAACTATCCAGCGCACGGCTTCGGAACATGCCATTGAAAATACGGTTACTGTATTTAACATTGACAGCGAGGATATTAAGGGCCGGATTATTGGTCGTGAAGGGCGCAACATTCGTGCTCTGGAATCGCTTACCGGTATTGAGATTATCATTGACGATACGCCTAACGCTATTTTGCTTTCCGGATTTGATCCTATTCGCCGTGAAATTGCGCGTTTGTCGCTGCAAAAGCTGGTTGTTGATGGCCGTATTCACCCTGCACGTATTGAAGAAGTGGTTACAAAAACAAAAAAAGAGGTGGAGCAGGAGATTTTGGAGATTGGAAAACGTACCATTATAGACCTCGGTATTCACAACGTACATCATGAGATGATCAGGTTGATAGGACGTATGCGCTATCGCTCATCTTATGGGCAAAATCTGTTGTCTCACTCCATAGAAGTAGCCAGACTGAGTGCTACCATGGCCGCAGAGCTGGGACTGAATCCTAAAAAAGCCAAACGTGCAGGACTTTTACATGATATTGGTAAGATTGCCGAAAATGAAGAGGAGTTGCCCCATGCCTTGCTGGGGATGAAACTTGCCGAGAGATATAAAGAGCATCCGGATGTGTGCAACGCCATTGGTGCACACCACGATGAGGTTGAGATGAAAACGCTGATAGCTCCTATCGTTCAGGTGTGTGATGCCATTTCGGGTTCGCGACCGGGAGCCCGCCGCGAGGTGGTGGAAGCTTATATTCAGCGACTTAAAAAACTTGAAGAGATTGCCCTCAGCTACCCGGGTGTGGTGAAGACTTATGCTATTCAGGCTGGTCGTGAATTACGCGTAATTGTTGGGGCCGACAGGGTTACAGACCAGCAGGCCGATAGCCTCTCGTACGATTTGTCCAAGAAAATTCAGGAGGAGATGACCTATCCCGGCCAGATAAAGATTACGGTTATAAGAGAGACAAGAGCCATTAATTATGCAAAATAAAATTTCGAAATAAACAGTAAGAGGCAAGTCTTTGTTCTGCTCCCAGACCAAAACTTGCCTTTTTTTATAAAATTTAAGATATGATTTTATTGAATCCCAACAACTACAACCGTTATTATCCGGATGAGCATAGCCGGGAAATAATGCTTAAGACCATTGCCTTTTTTGAACAAAAAGGGCTGGCAAAAATTAAAAATGATGACCATGAACGGGTATGGTATCAGGATTTTATCGATTTCATAAAAGAAAACAAAATTTTTGCCCAGGTGCTGACGCCTAAATCAGAGGCGCTGGATGAACATTCACGCTGGGATATGTGGCGTATTCAGGGGTTGAATGAAATTCTCGGTTTTTATGGCATGCCTTATTGGTACACCTGGCAAGTTACCATTCTGGGGCTTGGCCCATTGTGGATGACAAAGAATAAGAAAATGCGGAAACGTGCTGCAGAGTTACTTCAAAGCGGTTCTGTGTTTGCCTTTGGGCTGAGCGAGCGGGAACATGGTGCGGATGTCTATTCCACATCGATGACCCTGAAAGAAACGGGAAAGGGAAAATATGTTGCCAATGGTTCAAAATATTACATCGGAAATGCCAATGCTGCCGATATGGTTTCCACTTTTGGTAAAATGGCCGATAAAGAGGAGTATGTTTTCTTTGTTGCCAATTACCAAAAACCGAATTATAATCTTGTTCAAAATGTGGTGAACAGCCAGAATTATGTGGGCGAGTATCGTCTTACTGATTACGAAGTTACGGAGGATGAGGTTCTTGCCAAAGGCAGCGAGGCCTGGGATATGGCATTGAATACGGTAAATGTCGGGAAATATAATCTGGGATGGGCATCTATTGGCATGTGTACACACGCTTTTTACGAAGCCATAAATCATGCTGCAAACCGCGAATTGTACGGAATGCATGTTACTGATTTTCCGCATGTCAAACGGATGTTTGTGGATGCTTACGCGAAACTGACAGCCATGAAACTTTATGCCATGCGTACTGCAGATTACATGCGTTCGGCTTCCCGCGACGACCGCCGGTATTTGCTTTATGATCCTTTGGTGAAAATGAAAGTTACACTGGAAGGTGAAGATGTGGTGAACCTGCTTTGGGATATTATTGCTGCCAAAGGTTTTGAAAAAGACACCTTTTTTGAAATGGTTTCGCGTGATATCAGAGCCTTGCCAAAACTGGAAGGAACCGTTCATGTAAACGTGGCTTTGGTGAACAAGTTTATTCAGAATTTCTTATTCAATCCACAAGAATATCCGGAAATTCCCCAGCGCAACGACATGGCTGATGATGAATACCTGTTTAACCAGGGGCCAACCCATGGCCTTGGAAAAATCCGTTTCCACGATTACCATCTTGCGTATGACCTGTACGACACACCCAATATTACTATTTTTAAAGAACAAATTTCTGCTTACAAGCAACTGCTGATAAAAACACCTGCCACAGCCGAACAACAAAAAGACATTGATATGATGTTGAACGTAGGACAGTTGTTCACGCTGGTTGCTTACGGACAACTTATTCTGGAAGAAGCCAAAATTGTTGGTTTGGACATCGATTTGGTGGATCAGATTTTTGAGTTTATGGTGCGCGATTTCTCCAAGTTTGCCGTCGATCTTTATGGCCGGCAGGGCTTGAGTAAAGCACAGGCTGACCGTACACTGGAACTCATCAAGAAGCCCGATGCCAATTACACCCGTTTTAACAAAATATGGGAAGAGGTATATGGCCTCAATGGTTTATACACCATGAAACCGTAAGTAAGTCTTATCTCGAACTCAGGTTAA
>WFNG01000027.1 GCA_015488735.1 Bacteroidales bacterium
AAGAAGCTCTTGAAAAGCGGTTTGTACACGACAGAGGATTTGGTGTTGTTGTAATTGCTGAAGGCGCCTATCCCAAAGATGGCCAGGTGTCTGTTCAGGAAAATGATGAGATAGGTTATGAAAATAAAAAGTTGGGCGGCATCTCCCGTCAGTTGATTAATCAACTGAAAGCTGCTGGTTTTAAGCATGATATGAGAGAAACAGTTCTAGGGCATCTTCAACGTGGTGGTGTGCCTATTGCTTATGACAGGGTTCTGTCTGCACAATTTGGAGTGAGAGCTTTTCAAATGGTATTGGATGGCGATTTTGGAAAAATGGTTGCATACCGGCATCCCGATTTTGTTGCGGTTCCCTTGAAAGATGCTATTGCCAAGCCCAATCTGGTAACTCCGGATAATGCGTTGGTCAAAACTGCCAGGGGACTGGGTATCTCGCTGGGCCAGAAATAGACGGCGAACATTAAAAACTTCATTAATGCAATTGCCTTTCGTGAAAAATTTTAATGTAAATTTGGGGCATCATTTTTAAAATTTAAAAGACATGAACATACCCGAAAATTTAAAGTACTCTGACGATCATGAATGGATTAGAATTGAAGGCAATGAAGCTTACATCGGTATTACTGATTTTGCCCAAAATGAACTGGGAGATATTGTTTTTGTAGAGGTTGAGACCATCGATGAAACATTGGAAAAAGGTGAAGCCTTTGGTACAGTTGAAGCTGTTAAAACAGTTTCTGACCTTTTACTTCCTGTGAGTGGAACCATTCTTGAGCTGAACGAAAAGCTGGAAGACGAACCTGAGTTGATTAATAAAGATCCTTACGGTGAAGGTTGGATTGTTAAAATAAAGATTACCAACATTGATGAGGTTAACGAAATGCTGGATGTTGACACGTACAAAAAGCTGATTGAATCATAGCATTTTGCTTATGCTGCAAAAATTATGGCCTGCCCTTTTATGGTCGCTCATTATTCTGCTGTTGACCGGGTTGCCCGGTAACTATTTCCCGAGGGTTACAACTTTCTGGAACTGGCTGGAACCTGATAAAGCTGTTCATCTTTTTATTTTTGGTGTGCTGGCTTTTCTTATCCTGTTTGGTTACCGCGAGCAATATTTTAACAGCAAAAAACGTTATTTGTTTGGACTGGTTGCAATTATTGTCACGGCTGTTTATGGTTTGACAACCGAAATATTGCAATATTACGTTTTTGTTGGGCGCAATGGAAGCAGGTTCGATTTTTTTGCCGATACGATAGGCGCAATAATTGGTTGGCTGCTGTTTGTTTATCTGTACCGAAAAAAAATAAGAAGAAACGAAAGCTATTAAAGAGAATTTGACTAATTTAGCGGCCGGAAAAAGTTAACTGAAAAGAAATTTTTTAACAAACATTAGAGAACAATGGAATCCAGAAAAACACCTAAAGCTGACCTGGAAAGCAAGAAAGCCATCTTTTTTGAGATAGGTCTGATTCTTGCCCTTGTGCTTGTCCTTTTTTCTTTCAATTATAAAAGTTATGAGAAAAGAACAGTCACTCTGATACAGCAGAAGGCGGACAACACTACTCAGGAGATTGTCCCCATAACCGAACAAAAGGTGAAACCACCCCCGGCTCCGCCTCCGAAAACGGTAACTCAGATTAAAATCGTAAGCAACAATGTCAAAGTGAATGATAATATTGATATTGATGTTGATGCTAACATGAATACTAAGGTGAGTGATTATGTTCCGCCCCCGGAAGAAAATGAATCTGTTCCTGAACAGCATATTTTTGTGGTTGTAGAACAAATGCCTTCATTTCCAGGCGGTCCCGGAGCTCTTATGAAATATTTGGCCAAACATATCAAATATCCTGAATTAGCTAAAGAAAGTGGTATTCAGGGTAGGGTGTTTATCAACTTTGTGGTTGAACCCGATGGTACTATTGATCATGTAAAAGTACTCCGTGGTATTGGTGGCGGTTGTGATGAAGAAGCTGTCCGTGTGGTCAAAAGTATGCCCAAATGGATTCCCGGAAAACAGCGTGGTAAACCGGTAAGGGTTTCTTTTAACCTTCCCGTGAAATTTACGTTGGAATAAGGAATTATTAAAAATAAAGGAAAGCTCTCCAAACCGGGGAGCTTTTTTTATTGGCCTGAAACCGGATGAAAGTGCCGGTAAACCAACTTAGCTTTTGACTTTCCGATAAGGTTTGCCAAATCATCTTCGGTGGCTTGTTTTATCTTTTTTACCGATTTCAGCTCTGATAACAGTTTTTTTGCCGTGTTGACTCCAATCCCTTTTATCTCCGTCAATTCTGATTTTAGCGTACCCTTTCTGCGCTGCTTGCGGTGATGGGTAATGCCAAAACGATGGGCTTCATCGCGAAGCTGCTGAATAATGCGCAGTGTCTCTGATTTCTTGTCGAGGTACAACGGCAACGGGTCGTTGGGAAAATAAAGCTCTTCCAGTTTTTTGGCAATACCGATAACCCCTGTTTTGCCATATAATCCCAACTGTTTCAGGCTTCTCACAGCTGCGCTTAACTGTCCTTTTCCGCCATCTACCACAATCAGCTGCGGTAGCATTTTTCCTTCTTTTTGCAGCCTTCCGTAACGCCGCAGGATAATCTCTTCCATGGAGGCAAAATCGTCCGGGCCTTCCACGGTTTTTATGTTGAAATGGCGGTAAGCCTTTTTGTTGGGTTTGGCTTTTACAAACTGCACCATGGATGCCACCGGATAAGCGCCCTGGATATTGGAATTGTCAAAACATTCGATAACTTCGGGCAGGACAGTTAGCCGCAAATCCTGTTTCATCTTTTCGAGGATACGCCGGCTGTGACGATCCGGGTCAACCAGCTCCTGTTGCTTTTGCCGTTCCATCCTGAAATATTTGGTATTGCGCTGGCTGAGTTCCAGTAATTGTTTTTTGTCGCCACGCCGGGGAACGGTAATCTTCACCTCTTCCCAATTTATTTCAGGTCGGAAAGGGACAATAATTTCGCTGGCATGGCTGCCAAAACGTTGCCGGAAATCGGCAATGGCGAAAGTCAGTATCTCCACGGGCGTTTCGTTCAGCTTTTTCTTTATCTCCACCGTGTGTGCCTGCACAATAGATCCGTTCATAACTTTCAGAAAGTTGACATAAGCCTGATTTTCCTCGTCCAAAACAGAAAATACATCCACGTTGTTAATATGCGGATTCACGATGGTAGATTTGCTTTTATAGTTTTCCAGACTTTCCAGCTTTTCTTTCACCATCTGAGCATTTTCAAAGTCTTCTTTTTTTGCGTAGTCTGTCATCACTTTACGCAACGTATCAATAACTTCACTCAGGTTGCCTTTTATAATTGCCCGGATATCGTTGATGGTTTTCAGGTAATCCTCTTCTGTCTGTTTTCCCACGCAGGGCGCTTTGCAATTACCGAGATGATACTCCAGACACACTTTGAATTTTCCTTTTTGGATGTTTTTTGGGTTGAGATTCAGCTTGCAGGTACGCAGCGGATAGAGCTTCCGAATGATGTCCATGAGCGTTTTCATCATGCGCACAGAAGCATAAGGGCCGTAATATTC
>WFNG01000028.1 GCA_015488735.1 Bacteroidales bacterium
AAAATTGGATCTCGCAGCAGTAAACAGGTGGATGTTCGTGTTATTGCTGCATCCAACACTGATCTGGAAAAGCTGGCCAACGAAAATAAATTCCGTCTCGATTTGTTTCACAGACTTAACATTTTTCTTATCAACATTCCCCCTTTACGAGATCGTAAAGAAGATGTCCCTGCGCTAATCAATTATTATCTAAAATTGTATTGTCGCCAGTTTGGAAAATCAACATTGAAAATAAACGAAAAAGCTATGGAAAAACTGGTCTCTTATAATTTTCCGGGAAACGTTCGCGAACTCAGAAATATAATGGAGCGTGCCGTTATCCTTTGTGAAGGTGATGAACTTTTACCAATGCACTTACAGCTTTCCCATAAAAACGGAGAGGCCGTAACAAGAAAAAATAATCCTGCTGCTCAGAGAATTGTACAAGAAGTAATTTCGGATGAAGAGCTTGACCTGGAAGCAAATGAACAGCGCCTTATCCGGAAAGCATTGGCTCAGGTTGGCGACAATAAATCGAAAGCTGCAGCTTTACTGAACATTACCTGGCAGGCATTGGATCGCAGAATGAAAAAATATGGTATGGAATAAAGAGATAAACCTGATTGCGTTAAAATTTTTCTCAACAGACGGGGTTAATCCTCGTCCAGTGTCCAACTGTAAACCAGAGAAGCATCGCCTGTAAAATCTTTTTCGCGATCGATATCGGTCTGACTTTCGAACTCGGGGCCAAAACGCTCAAAAGCACTAAGAAAGCCAAAATCTTTGTCGGGAATTTTTTCCAGGATTTTCCCAATCATTGAAATTGATTTTTTTGCAATGACCAGCCAGGGCATACCTGCTGTTCCCACAATATTGGTTACGATACCCAGTGCATCACCACCAATTCCTGTTTCAATATCGTTGAGTATTTCTCCCAGATCTCGTGTTGCCTTACGGCTGTGGCGCAAATAGAACTGAACATTGATTTCCCGGTCTTTGGGCATTTCACGGCTTAACACAAAAAGACCTTCTGAGCCTTGCTGGTCAGTGTCAAACTGATATTCGTTGTTGTGCCGGCTGGTAAGCCGGAATGGTTGTTGGGGAAGTGTGGATACAATCATTTTGTCTTTTTCAGTGGGATGCTCGGCCACAACCACAAAATAGAGATGCCACCTTTTGCGGGGACGATAAATTTTTACTTCATCAATTTCCAAACGTACTTTTACCATAGTATTAGAGTTTAAGGGGTTGGCTATAAAATTACTAAAATTCAAGGTCATAGCCAAATTTTTTTAAAATTATTGTTAAAAATTCAAAATATTTTGTTAATTCGCAGTCGATTTCCCGGAAAAAGGATTTTACTAAAGGAAATTTCTCTATCATTGTAAATTAGAAAAAATGGCATGAAAAATAAAGTGGCTGTTATTACCGGAGCCAGCTCAGGCATTGGGAAAGCGCTTGCCTACGCATTTGCAGGACATGGCTTGTCTGTGTTTTTGGGTGCCCGAAGTGGTGATAAATTGGAAGAAATTGTTTCTGAAATTAAGGCAAAGGGCGGAAAAGCAGCTTTTTCTTCTGTTGATGTCGCTATAGAAAATGATTGTAAAAATTTTATTCTAAATGCTAAAGAAACTTTTGGAAAAATTGATGTGCTGATAAATAATGCCGGTATTTCCATGCGGGCGCTGTTTGCTGATACAAGCCCTGATGTCATAAAACGTGTTATGGCCGTAAATTTTTGGGGTACTGTTTATTGTACCAAATACGCTTTACCGTTTTTACTGGAAACAAAAGGCTCGGTAGTGGCTGTTTCTTCGGTGGCTGGTATTAAGGGATTGCCTGGCAGGACAGGTTATTCGGCTTCAAAATTTGCCATTCATGGTTTCATGGAGAGCCTGCGTATTGAAAACCGGAAGACAGGATTGCATGTTCTGATGGCTTATCCGGGATTTACGGCCTCCAATATTCGGAATACTGCATTGGTTGCAGATGGTTCCGAACAGGGAAAATCACCACTGGAAGAGGGTAAAATTATGTCTGCAGAAAAGGTGGCAGAACATATTTACCATTCTGTAAAGAAGCGAAAAAGTTCCATGGTTTTGACATCTGAAGGAAAGCTGACCGTTTTTCTGAGTAAATTTTTTACGGGATTTCTCGACAAGTTAGTCTATAATCACATGGCGAAAGAGCCGGGCTCTCCTTTTAAATAGAAAAATAATACAAGGTATATAAATCAATAAAATAAACGAAAAATGATTAGTTCATATGAAATAGTTCCCAAAGTGGGTCTTGGAGATTTGACTTTTGGAATGGATATGGAAAAAGTAGTCTCTGTATTGGGAGAACCGGAAGAGGTGGATAATTTTGAGGGCGATGAAGAGCTTAATGCCGTCCTTCTGCATTATCAGGATAAAGGATTTTCTGTCTTTTTTGAAGGTGTTACACGTCAGGTAGTTGCAGGTATAGAAACAGATTATTCCAAGGCCACTCTCTTTGGTGAAAAAGTTATCGGTATGACAGAAGAAGAAGTCATAAAACTGATGACCCGAAATGGTTTTCCTGATTTTGATAAGGATACCGAAGAAGGGGAGATCCGACTCTCTTTTGAAGAAATTATGGTCGATTTTTACCTTCGCGATGGTAAAGTAGCCTATGTAAACTGGGATGTTATTGTTGACGAAGAGGGTAACGTAGCTGATTTCTAAAACTGTTTCTCTCTATCAATTTATTATCGGATAGTTATAAATTTCCCCGGCAGTGATGCGTCTTATTCGTGCCGGGGTTTGCTGTGTTTGCCCGTAAGGGCCAAAAAGTCTTATTTTTGTCAGGTATGCAGTTTAAACTCACATCGGAATATAAGCCCACCGGCGATCAGCCGGAAGCCATCGCACAGCTTGTGGATGGCCTGCACCGGGGCGATGAAGCACAGGTGTTGCTGGGTGTTACCGGGTCCGGGAAGACATTTACCATTGCCAATATGTTGGCACAGGTGAACCGTCCCGCTTTAATCCTGAGCCACAACAAAACACTGGCAGCACAATTGTATGGCGAGTTTAAACAGTTCTTCCCGGAAAACCGGGTCGAATACTTCGTGTCGTATTATGATTACTACCAGCCCGAAGCTTATCTGCCGGTAAGCAATACTTACATTGAAAAAGACCTTTCTATTAATGAGGAGATTGAGAAATTGCGGCTGAGCACCACTTCTGCCTTACTTTCCGGCAGGCGCGATGTGATTGTAGTGAGTTCTGTTTCCTGTATTTATGGCATTGGAAATCCGGAAGACTTTACCAGTAATGTGGTGGTTTTGCAAAAAGGACAGGCACTGAGTCGCCAGAAATTGCTGAACGATTTGGTAAATGCACTCTATTCGCGTACGCAAACGGAGCTGAACCGTGGGAATTTTCGGGTAAAAGGAGATACAGTCGATGTATACCCTGCCTACGCGGATGATGCTTTCCGCATTATCTTCTGGGGTAACGAAATCGAGACCCTGGAAACCATCGAACCCCTTTCCGGAAAACGCATCAACAGTATGGATACACTCACTATATATCCGGCTAATATCTTTGTAACCACCAAAGATAAAATGAGTTCTGCGATTACTGATATTCAGCTGGATATGCAAAAGCAGGTGGATTATTTTCATGAAATTGGAAAACATCAGGAAGCTAAAAGACTGGCAGACAGGGTGAGTTACGATGTGGAAATGTTGCGCGAATTAGGCTATTGTTCGGGCATTGAAAATTACTCCCGTTATTTTGATGGACGAAGTTCCGGCTCACGGCCCTTTTGCCTGCTTGATTATTTTCCGGAGGATTATATCACCGTTATCGACGAAAGCCATGTTACCATTCCGCAAATCAGGGCCATGTACGGTGGTGACCGTTCGCGGAAGCAAAATTTGGTGGAGTACGGTTTCCGGCTGCCTTCGGCCATGGATAACCGGCCGCTAAAATTTGATGAATTTGAGCAGCTTTCCAGCCAAACAATTTATGTTAGTGCTACCCCGGCAGATTACGAGTTGCAGAAAGCCGAAGGTGTTGTTGTAGAGCAGGTTATCCGTCCTACGGGGCTGTTGGAACCAAAAATTGAAGTGCGCCCCAGCCTGAACCAAATTGATGATTTGTTGGATGAGGTGGACCTGACTATAAAAGCCGGGCAGCGTGTTTTGGTTACCACGCTTACCAAACGAATGGCCGAGGAACTAACCAAATACCTTATGGAACTGAACATAAAATCACGTTATATCCATTCGGATGTGGATACTCTGGATCGTATTGAGATTATGCGCGATTTACGCCTCGGCAACATTGATGTGCTGGTGGGTGTGAACCTTCTGCGTGAGGGACTGGACTTGCCTGAAGTGTCGCTGGTGGCTATTTTGGATGCAGACAAAGAAGGGTTTTTGCGCTCTGAGCGGTCGCTTACACAGACGGCTGGCCGCGCTGCCCGAAACCTGAACAGTAAAGTGATTTTTTATGCAGACAAAATTACCGGCTCTATGCAGCGAACCATTGACGAAACCAACCGCAAGCGCGAAAAACAAATGGCTTACAACATAAAATTTGGTATCACGCCCCGTCAGATTTTTAAATCTACGGATGCCATTATGGGACAAACAGTTGTTGCCGATTCCCGAAAAGAACAGGAAAACGCTTATGTAGAAAATGGTCCAGCCGGCATCGCAGCCGATCCCGTGGTGCAATACATGAACAGTCAGGCCATCCAGGAAGCCATCGAAAAGACAAAAAAAGAGATGCAGAAAGCGGCAAAAGCACTTGATTTTATCGAAGCTGCCCGCCTGCGCGATGAAATGAAAGGGCTGGAAAAGCTTTTGGAAAAGAAAAAATTATGAAACACGATATTATTCCAACCAGCAGGAAAGCACTGCAGATAAACATAGATACTGATTTCTATGGAAGTTTTGCCGAGATCGGCGGCGGGCAGGAAGTAGCCCGACAGTTTTTTATATCGGGTGGTGCTTCCGGTACCATCGCCAAAACTGTTTCGGCATACGACAAGCGCTTTAGCGATGTGGAATACAATGATAATAAGGCCGGCCGGTACGTTTCGGAAGACAGACTGTTGAAAATGTTACGCCACGAGTACCATGAGGTGGTGAAACTGTTGGCGGAAAAACGACCTGGGAGCAGCTTTTTTGCATTCGCGGATACGGTTGAAATATTGAATTATACCAAAACAAATTATGCACACGGTTGGATGGGAGTGAAATTTCAACTTTGTCCCGGAGGTAAACCCAATATCGTTACGCTGCATGTCAAATTGTTGGAAAATGATGGATTGCTGCAACAGGCAACGTTGGGTAAACTGGGTGTCAACTTACTGTATGCCTGTAAAAAATTCCATCATGATCCTTCCCGGTTTTTGATTTCGCTCATGGATAATCTTTCCGCTGACCGGTTTCGGATTTCGGCATTGCGTATGTCCGGCCCCGATTTGGAATATGTGGATAATCGTTTGTTGGCTGTACAACTGGTGAAGAACGGTATGGCACACGCCATGATGTTCGATAATCAGGGAAATGTGCAACAGCCTTCGGATATGCTCTATAAAAAAAATGTATTGGCTTTCCGTGGTGGATTTCGTCCTATCACGTATGTGGCAAGAGATATTTTGCGCAGGAGCATGGAGCTTTTCCAAAAAGATGAAACTTACGAAAAAGAAAATACACTTTCGTTTTGCGAGATATCACTAAACAACCTGCTTTCAAAAGGGGAGGTGGACGACCGTGATTTTCTGGAAAGAGTCAACATGCTAAACCATATCGGACAGAATGTGATGATCTCCGATTTTAAGGAATACTATAAGTTAGTGGATTTCTTCTCTCAGTTTAAATTAAAGAATCTTCGCATCGTAATGGGTGTCCCAACACTTGAGAAAGTTATGGACAAACGCTATTATGAAAATTTAAAAGGTGGAATTTTACAGGCCATGGGACAGCTTTTCCCAAAAAATACCAAACTTTATATTTATCCTACACTGAAAAAAGAGGGGATAAAAGCACAGATGGTTAACTCTAAAAATGTTGAAATAGCCAATGATATCCGCATGATTTATGATTATCTGCTGCAAAACCGCCTTGTTCTTGATCTGAAAAGTGAACTCCCCCAACATCTTTTTATTAAATCACGTGAGGTACTTAAAATGATTCAGGAAGGCAATCCGGATTGGGAACATTTTGTCCCAATGACTGTTGCAAAGACCATTAAAGAAAAGGAATTATTCTTGAAATAATGTTTTCTGCTTTAGCGGAAGGACAGGGTATGCGGCTAGAAACTTTTGAATATCCTTGCCTGGGAAACACCGGGCGCTTTGACGTCAATATCCAGGAAATAGCCAAAGGGCGTTTGTTCGCATTCGTAAGCTGCATTTTTCATGCGGGCTTCGGCCAAATCAAAAAGCTCTTTGGTAAAATGGGGTTCGGCTTTGCTTTCGGACAGATGGGCGAATGAATGCAGTACCACTTTCCGTGTGTCATTTTTCTTGGCACCCCATTTCAGGTTCTTCACCAGTTTTGTTTCCACTGCTTTCATGTTTTGCATATCTGCCTCTTCCGTTTGGATAAAGGCTACCAGCGTGTCTTCAAACGTGGCACCTTCGTTTATTTCAGGGAAATCTTCCAGCGTTTTGCTAACCGGTTTGTAGGTAAAACCCGTGCAATATATCATTAATAATTTCATGATTTGAATTTTTTACAAAGATATAAACTTTAAAAGGAGGAAAAGGATTTTTAATCTGATGGAAGATTAGAAATTACCAGAATGTGTTCTGTTGTTGGATTTCTCCAGGGGAGTGCCTGCGGTACAAATCCCAAATCCTTATTATTTCCAGATTACCCACTTGGATGGTACAGCCGGGCAGGCAAATCCTGAAGGAATACTGTATTGAATAACAATTTATTATCTTAAATTAATCTTTCCTGATATCAATAATAATGCATTTGCCCGGCTAATGCTAAGAAAATGTCACGCAGATGCTTTGTATTTGTCTATTTTTGCTCCAATATAATTTATCAATAGAATTTTAATGCAAAAGACAACCGACCCCGTTTTTTTGTCTCAGCAAAAGGCAGAAATTACTGAATGTCATGTTTATGAAAAGCTGTCTGCATTGTCTCAGGACGAAAAGAACAAAGCGTTGCTGATGGATATTGCCAACGATGAGTTACGCCATTACCACACATGGAAAAGTATTACAGGAAAAGAGATAAAGCCCAACTCTCTGAAAGTGTTTTGGTATGTTTTTTTGGCACGCCTTTTTGGGTTGAGCTTTGCGCTAAAGCTGATGGAAAACGGTGAAGCACACGCCCAGTCGTTTTACAAAAAAGCAGCAGAGAAGCACCCTGAAGTGAGCAGGATTGCATTGGATGAAGAAACACATGAAAAGGAACTTATCGGTATTCTGAACGATAAACGACTTTCGTATGTAGGCGCTATTGTGTTGGGACTCAACGATGCCCTTGTGGAACTTACCGGTACATTGGTGGGGCTGAGTTTTGCTTTTAGCGACAATCTGGTGATTGGCGTTACCGGTCTTATTATGGGTATTGCAGCTGCCTTGTCCATGGCTTCTTCCGGATATCTTGCTTCGCAGGAAGAGGAAGAAAAAGAGGATATTAATCCTGTAACCGCGGCCATTTATACCGGTGTAGCTTATCTGGTAACGGTACTGTTGCTCGTTTTTCCTTATTTCGTTTTTCCCGACACCAAAATTGCCATGGTTGTTATGCTGGTTATGACGCTTTTAATTATTGCCACTTACAATTATTATATTTCCGTCGCCAAAGAGGTTAACTTCAAAAAGCGGTTTTTAACAATGGCACTTATTTCGCTCGGTGTAGCTGCCATCTCTTTTGGTATTGGATTTATGGCGAAAGCCTGGTTGGGAATCTCCATTTAAGGATTGTAATTTTCAGGGAAACAGTTTCGCGTTTCGCTTTTGCCCCGCTTGTAAAAAAGTGTTTCGTAACGGGAAAAATCCTACATCAATTCATAAAGAGAACGCAACTTGCCTCTTGTAATAGTCTTTTGCCAGTCTTTGCCTAAAGCATTTTCCCATAAGGGTGTTAAGCTTAAGGCTACATCGATCATTATGTCAAATTGTTTTTCTGTTAAATCTTTACAAATTCCTTTAGGAATTTCAACTCCGTGCTTGGCTACCATAAGTTTGAACTCGGTAACACCTTGGGGATAAAATTCTTCTAACTGGTCAAATACAATACAATTGCCGATGCCATGTCTGGTTCCCAATAAAAAAGATAATCCATAACTCATTGCATGGGCGACGCCTACCTGGGAGTTGGCAATACTCATTCCTCCGTGCCATGATGCTGCCATGAGTTTTTCCTGCGAATCTTCATCGATCCCATCTTTATGTAAAAAAACTTCCCGGCAAAGGCTTAATGACTGGTCTCCACAGCTGCGGCTAAAAGCATTTAAAAAGGTACCGTTTAGCGATTCTATACAATGTATATAACAATCCATTCCCGTGTAAAACCATTGATTTTTGGGTATGCCTGTTAACAACGAAGAGTCCAGAATAAGTTGGTCAAATGGTGTAAAATCTGAATTTAAGCCTAATTTTTTTTCTGGTCCGGTTAATACTGCTGTTCTGGAAACTTCAGCCCCCGTGCCCGAAAGCGTTGGAATCCCAACATGATAAATACCTTTATTTTTAATCAAATCCCAGCCCTGATAGTCTGCTGATGATCCCGGGTTTGTCAACATTAAAGCAATGGCCTTGGCATAATCCATAAGTGTTCCTCCTCCTATGCCGATGATTCCTGAAGGGTTTTCCGGAAACTCTTTTTTTATTTGATCACGGTATTGGTCAACGTATTTTGTTTTTGGTTCTTCAGAAGCGCTTATAAAGATAATTTTATCATTATAACGAAGTGGTATTCTTGCTATTAACGATTTGTTTTCTTTAAAAACATCGTCAACGAGAAAAATAAAAGGAGCGTTATTGCTTTTTCTGTTTGGTTCTATTATTTCATGCAATTGGTTAAAACTCCCTCTTCCAAAAACCATGTGGGGAACTAAAGGAAAATTTTTGAATTCCATAAGGCTCATCCTCTTTATTGTGTCGATTAAATCAAAATTTATTTTCTACTGTCTAAATGAAGATTAGCTTTTTTTAAATCTTCAGGGGTATCTATTTCTATCCAGGCGTTTTCTGTTTCTACCATCTTTATCTTTTTACCGTATTCCAAAAACCGGATGCACTCAATTTTTTCTGCATTTTCCAGGGAAAGGGCCGGTAGTCTGGAAAAATCCAAAAGAGCCTGTTTTCTGAAAGCATATACGCCAATGTGTTCGAAATAACGAACACCGGCATTTTTATCCCTTAGATAAGGGATGGGCGAACGGGATAAATATAAAGCAAAATTATTTTTATCAACGATTACCTTAACGTAATTGGGATCCTGGATTTGTTTCCAGTCTGAGATTTCCTGCATCATGGATGCCAGATCTATTTTTTCGGAATCTTCTCCGTAAAAAACATTGATTACCTTTTGTAAAGCTTCTTTTTTAACAAAAGGTTCGTCTCCCTGCACGTTAACCACGATATCGGTATCAATATTTTCAACCGCTTCAGCAATTCTGTCTGAACCGGTTTGGTGTTCTTTAATACTCATGATGGCTATGCCTCCGGCATGTTCAATCTCATCTTTAATCAGTTTGCTGTCTGTAACAACATAAACCCGATCAAAAAGTCCGGTTTTTACAGTCGCTTCGTATGTTCGGACAATTACCGGTTTACCTCCCAAATCGGCCATCATCTTTCCGGGAAACCGGGAGGCCCCATATCGGGCGGGAATCATTGCTATAATTTTCATTAGAAATACTTTATCTCAATATCAGATTTAACAAAATGTAATTTTATTTGTGGTTTGCTTACAAAGAGGCTTTTATTGCAGCTACCATTTTTTCGGCCCTCGCCATTACTTCTTTCTCCGTCCACGATAATTTGATCAGGCAGGAAATATTTCTCGATATAAAATCATCAGATTGAGGAAATGAAGCTGAATTAAGATTCCGGAGGCCTTTTTTCACGAGATCTGAAAGCGGATAAATTGATTTCATGTTTTTTAAATGATCCCATTTTCGAATATAATGCCAGTTATTTTCATAATAATTCCAGCAGGAATCAATTCCATTTTTTTCAAATTCCCGGATTGCCTTGTCCGCTGACCGGGCCGTGGGCATGAAAAAGTTCAAGAAGCTACAACTATCACCTTCCTCGTCGGGCAATCGCCGAAAAGATATTTCAGGAATTGTGCTTAAGGCCTTATGGAGAATGGCATGATTTCTTTTTTGAATTTCTATAAATTCATTAGTTCGCCTGACCTGTGCCAATCCAACAGCTGCGTTTAACTCAGATATCCTGAAGTTATATCCCAGGTTTGGATGTGTTTCCGCACCCCTGTCGTTGCCCACGTGGTCATGACCATGGTCTGTATACCGGTCGGCCATAACAGCATATTTATCATTGTTGGTAACAACTGCACCGCCTTCTCCACATGTAACCGTTTTTACAAAATCGAAAGAAAAAGCACCGGCATCGCCGATAGTTCCAAGTTTTTTACCCTTGTAAGAAGCACCGTACGCCTGGCATGCATCTTCCAAAAGGAGTAAATTATGTCGTTTGCAAATATCGAGAAGCGGATCTAAGTCTGCCATGGAGCCACACATGTGTACCGGCATTATTACTTTCGTCCTTGGTGTTATTGCAGCCTCAACGGCTGCCGGGTCTAAAGTAAGGGTGTCATCAATTTCAACGATTACCGGAACCGCACCACTGAGAAGAACGGCTTCAAAACTTGCCACAAAAGTAAAAGTAGGCATTATAACTTCATCCCCGTAGCCAACTCCCATAACTGCTAACGCTACATTAAGGGATGCTGTTCCGCTGCTGGTAAGCTGAGCATGTTTTACCGGAAGCGTTTTTTCTATTTCCTGTTCTAATTCCCTGGCTTTCCAGTGACCTCTGCGCATGGCATCAAACCCGTATCTCATTAATATTCCGGTTTCTAAAACATCGTTTAGCTCTTTGCGCTCTGTGTCTCCAAATAATTCAAATCCTGGCATTGTTCTTTTTTACTTTGTAAAATTAATTCATGCTAAAGTAGTAAATAATGGTATTCGGGATACTGTAATTTGAAAGTTTTTCAAAAAGAACAAGGGATATTTTGTGGTATGTTGAGACGAATAGGTGACGAATGTTTATCAAAAAAGTAAGTCAGGCATGAACATCCTCACATTCAACATTAAAAATCCAAACACCCTCTTTTTATCGCTTCTTTTCCATATCGTTTCCGGATGTGGTCCATGGCCTGATAAAGATGGGCCAGCTCCGGTTTCTCATCAAAAAGATCCAGCTGTTGGCTGCCGCCTGTCAGATGACTGAAACGTACGCCGATAAGACGAATGAGCATTCTTCGCTGGTAGAGTCTGTCGAAAAGTTCCAAAGCAGTATTGATTAAAACATGATCGAAGGCGGTGTAGGGAAGCCGCTTTTGCAGCGTGTGGGTGTCGAAATTGGCATAGCGGATTTTTACGGTAACACAACCGGTGAGTTTTTGCTTTGTCCGTAGCTCAAAAGTAATTTTCTCTATCATGGAAATAAGCACATTACGTAATTTATGCAAATCAATGGTATCACGTTCAAAAGTGCGTTCTGTACTTATGGATTTCTGTTCGGAATAGGGGACTACCGGCGCGGGGTCAATGCCGTTGGCTTTCTTCCAGATGACAAGCCCGTTTTTGCCCATTACCTGCACCAGCATTTCAGGCGGAATCAGGCTCAACGTGTGAATGGTAGAAACGCCCATGGAACGCAGCAAATGATAACTTTTCGTTCCCACCATGGGAATTTTCCGGATGGAGAGTGGAAACAAGAAAGGTTTTACTTTTCCGGGAGGGATGTACATCTCACCGTTGGGTTTTGATTCACCCGTGGCTATTTTCGAAATGGTTTTGTTTACTGACAGCCCGAAAGAGATGGGCAATCCTGATTCTCTGATGATACGTTGCCGCAGCTCGTGTGACCATTTTAAACTTCCGAAAAAGCGATCCATACCAGTGATGTCGAGATAATGCTCGTCGATGGAAGCTTTTTCGTAAACGGGTGCACTTTCGGCAATGATATCTGTCACCAACCGGGAATACTTGCTGTATTGCTCCATGTCGCCACGGATAAAGATGGCATCTCCACACAGCTGCTTTGCCATACGTACAGGCATGGCCGAATGGACGCCAAACTGTCGGGCTTCGTAACTGCAACTCGCCACCACACCGCGATCGGAAAGTCCGCCGATAATTACAGGTTTGTCTTTTAAGGCACTGTTTGTCAGTCGCTCCACCGACACGAAAAAGCTGTCCAAATCCAAATGTACAATCGTCCGTTCCCCCATCGCATAAAAATATTTTGTCTGAATACTTGACATTTGCAATATTTTGTGTACTTTTGATTAAAATTTAATCATTTTTACGACGGCAATATAATCATTTTGGAAACAAAAACGGAAAAGAAACCACGAAGTCCCGCGAAGGACATCACCAAGTCGCACAAAGCAAAAAGCATCCAAACGCTCATTCGGATTTGCAATCCGAATGCCACAGCAGCCGGTATTCCTGCAACAGAGACCATGTTAGATGAAAATCATCCTTTGAGAAATTTCCGGCATGCAGTACAAAGCGAAACCGGTTTTGGCGATTACAAATCACCGGTTCTTTTTAGGTCGGGATTTGAAATCCCGACCAGCATTGGGGAAAAACCTTCGTGTCCCTTCGTGAAAACCCTTGGTGCCCTTTGTGGTAAAAGAGTAAAAACTTAAAGCAAGCTAAAATGGATGTTTACACTGAAGATATTTTTAAAGAGATTCTGGATTGTTCTTTTCGGGTACACACAGTATTAGGCCCCGGGTTGCTGGAAAGTGCTTATGAAGAATGTTTGTTTTATGAATTAAAACAGGCAGGCTTGGATGTTGAAAAGCAAAAGTCTTTACCTCTTATTTATGAAAAAGTAAAATTGGAAGCCGGATACAGGGTCGATTTGATGGTGGAAAGCAGGATAATAGTTGAAATAAAGTCTGTTGAGACTATGGCCAACATTTACATGGCTCAAATACTAACTTATTTAAGGTTGTCCGGCTGTCGGCTTGGCCTACTAATTAATTTTAACGTAAAACATTTAAAAGATGGAATCAAACGAGTTATTTTATAATGAAACCACCAAGGTGCACAAAAGAAAGTACCTTCGTGTCCCTTTGTGAAAACCCTTGGTGTCCTTCGTGGTAAAAGAGGGAACCACTAAGTTGCACGAAGTGCATCACCAAGGCACACAAAAGAAAAAATCTTCGTGTTCCTTCGTAAGAACCCTTGGTGCCCTTCGTGGTAAAAAAGAAAACAAACATCAAAAAATCTAAAATCAAAATGTATTTCAAAGACAACATTAAATTACTCAGAAAGCGCAGAGGCCGCACGCAGGACGAAGTGGCTTTTGCCCTCGAAATGAAACGTCCCTCGCTGAGTGGCTATGAAAACGGCGTGGCGCAACCCAATCTGAACGCGCTGATGCGCTTCTCGGAATATTACGGCGTAGCCATTGACACGCTGGTGAAAGTGGATTTATCCTCCCTTTCAGAAAACCAGCTCTCGCAACTCGAACGTGGTTATGATATTTATGTGAAAGGCAGTAACCTGCGTGTGCTGGCCACCACGGTGGATCAGGACAACGAAGAAAACATCGAACTGGTAAACGAAAAAGCCAAGGCAGGCTATGCCACCGGTTTTGCCGATCCTGATTATATTAAGGTGCTGCCTACTTTCAAGCTGCCGTTTCTGTCGAAGCAAAAAAAATACCGTACTTTTCAGGTAAGTGGCGACTCCATGCTGCCCATTCCTGATGGTTCCTACGTTACCGGCGAGTTTGTGCAGGATTGGAATTATATCCGTAACCACCACGCCTACATCGTGCTGACCAAAGAAGATGGTATCGTCTTCAAAGTACTGGAGAGTAAGATAAAAGAAGATGGAAAAATCAAACTGTACTCTTTGAATCCGCTCTATCTCCCTTATGAATTACCTGTTAGCGAAATCCGGGAAATCTGGAAATTTGTCAATTACATCAGTTCCGAAGTCCCCGAACCCAACAAGGAAAAAGACCGGCTGGCAGAAGAGGTGAAGCAGCTGAAACAACAGGTGCAGGCCATCCAGATGAAATTGAATTTATAATCATTCATTTCATGTACGCCATTCTCAATATTGAAACCACCGGGCTGACCCTGCCCGGGAGAAGATAACTGAAATTGCCATCTTTCAGCATAACGGAAAAAAGATTGTTTGACTTCTCCATGTCGAAAATCTCTGTTTTCCACGTTTCATAAAAAAGTTTAAATTTTTTTTCTTTTTTTCTTGACTTGTAATGATTTTTTATTTTACCTTTGCGAGTGAACATTTACTTACAAGATATTTCAGTAAAATGAATATGTAAAAAACATAACTATTTGTAAATAAGTAATTAATGTGCGTGGTTGAAAAGAAAAATTTATACCTTAAGAAAAACAGGTGGCAGAAGAACACTTCAGAAAGTGTACTTGTTCTTGCAGAATTGCCGATAAATTTTGATTGAAAGCATGAAAAATACAGAGCAAAATAAAATGTGTAAGGAATTATTGTAATTTTAAAAACGATAAATATGAAAGATAAAAACGATAAAATTGATTTATTTAATAAAGTTAAACCAAAGAAGTAGTTGTTATGATGAAGAAGTTATTGATTTTTTTACTGCTGTTACCTCTGTTTACGCAAGCGCAAGATAGTTTGCAAATACAGAGACAACAAAGTATCAGGGTGCTTTTCGATTCGTTGAAAACACATCCCCAGACCATAGGCGATCAACTTAACATGGAGAAGGCGCTGGTAGGTAAACACATGGTTACCGGAATGCTTTATCCAAAGGTTAATGCCTTCGGCAGATACGAATATTCCAATACCCCCAACGGAATGTTACCCTTGGCACCCAACAACTTGTTGACCATGGTAAAAGACCAGACTGTTCCCCAGCCTTTCAGTAAAAACATATTCCGGGTTGGGGTAGGCGTTTCCATGCCTGTTTTTGCCCTGTCTATTTATACCACGGCAGCCAAAGCAAAGGCCATGTATCAATCGGCAGCGGCTAAAGCCGGAATTAATCTCCAGGAGAATGAGGCTCTTATCGTGAGTACGAATGCCAACTTGCAATATTTGCATGAATTACTGACAGCACTTGCCGCGAAGAAAGTATCCCTTGCAAAAACATTGTCTGTTATTAAGATGCAGGTGGAAAACGGCAGAGCTTCAAAGACTGCTTTGTTAAAAATACGGAACGCGATGAATGAAATAAACATTCTGGACAATAATATCCGGCAACAGCAGCAAAAAGCATTATCTGCCATTCGTTCACTTACGGGAATCATGCTTCAACAACCTGTAAAAATGATCCAAACCGGAACTTATCAAAATGGTAGTTTAAAGGTTTTGGAACCTTTGCGCAAAAAGGCTGAAGCTGACAAGCTTGCCTGGCGTGCCGAAAAAGAAAAACTTATTCCAGCCGTTTATTTCAATGGTAATTATAATCACAGCATTGCTAAAGCCTACAATAACAATCTGAATATCAGCGAAGATTATGGAACCATGGCGCTGACATTGGATATCCCGCTTTTTGCCAAGTCGCAGTATGCGGTTATCAAGAAGAGTAAAATTGACTATGAAAGCTCTCTGAATAATTTAAAAAAATTGCATCTTGAACTGGGGTCACAGGCTCAGGCTTTAGAGAATAATCTGGTATTATTAAATAGTTCTGTAAAACTTTATCAGAATAGTGTTAAAGATAAAAAAGAATTACTCAAAATAGCCAGGGTTTCCTATTTGTCTCATCGTATGACGGTCGAAGACTATTTGAAATACGAAGATGATTTGGTTTTAGAGAAGTCGCACCTATACAGTGCAATGGCAAAAAAATGGCAAACGCTTATGCAACTTGCTGTAATATATGGAAATAATATCGAACAAATTGTAAAATAAATTACCCGCCAATAAAATTATTTAATCATGAAAAAATATAAAAAATCGATTATCTGGACTATTGTCATTCTGGTTCTTGTGATAGCAGGTGTCCTGAAAATAAAACATACAAGAGACAAGGATGCAGAACTTCCGCCTGCAAAGCAATACGCTATTGTCGTTTCAACAATAAAACCGCAGGAAAAAAACATACAACTGACACTCCCTTATCTTGCATTGACAAAAAATGATAAAGATGTTATGCTCGCTTCCCGTATTTCTGCCCGTGTCGACTGGATAAAAGCCAGCGGAAGCCGAATTAATAAAGGTGAAGTGATTGCCAAACTAGACAGTACAGGTATTAAATCTGAGATTAATAGTGTGAAGTCTCAGATTATCGCCCAGGAAACATCCTTAAAAAATCTGGAAGCCAGTCATAACCGTACCTTGGAACTGTTGAATGTTGAAGGTGCTTCTATTGAGCAGTCGCAGGCAGAAGAAAGTAAAATTGCCGGAGTGAAATCCCAGGTTGAGTCTCTTAAGCAAAAGTTGAATGATTTGAACAATGTGCTGACTTATGCCATAATTAAATCTCCCGTGACCGGGCGTATTTCCAAAACCATGGTGAACAAAGGCGACATGGCCATGCCCGGACACCCTGTGGTCAGCGTGAGTGCAAACAATGGCTTCTTCTTGTTGCTTCGTGTTCCCACCAATCTCCGGGTTTATGGCATTACGCTTAATGGTAAAATTTACGATGCTATTCCGCTGCACAGCACTTTCAACAGTCTTGCTGAATATAAAGTATATGTGGACAATACGGAAATGACTACTGGTAACCGCGTGGAAGTCAATGTAATTATCTATAAGGGGAATGGTATTGAATTGCCATTTGATGCTATTTTGAACCGAAATGGCAAAAGCTACGTGCTGCTTAGAAAGGGTAACCAGGCTGTTGCAGAAGAAGTTCACCTGGTGCAGAGTGGCCAGCAGGGCATAGTGGTAAGTAATGTTTCTGTTCTCGGTAAAGAACTTGTTGTAGCGAAACCTGATATTTTGCTGAGATTACTCGGGGGTACTTCACTTAAAGTTAAGGAGGACTAAGCTATGTTTGGGTTTTTTTATAAACGACCTTATCTGTTATTTTCGATAATCGGAGGTTTCTTTATTCTTGGTATTGTGGCATTAATCACACTTCCCAAGAACCTTTTCCCCGATTCTACTCCTCCTGAAGTTCTTGTTATCACCAACATACCAGGTGCAACAGCACAGGTTTCTGCTAACACTATTTCCAAACCTATTGAAGATGAAATCTCGCGCTTGGGAATGGTAACAGATGTAAGTTCCGTTAATGTGGCAAACTTTTCCATAGTTTTGGCACAATTTAGCTACAAAAAAAGTTTAAATGCTGCTGCCGTAGATGTGGCCAATGCACTCTCCATTGCCAAAGCCAAACTGCCCAAGGATGTTAATCCGGCTGTATATACAGTGGGCGATTTTACTTTGCCGGTAGATGTTATTGCGCTTTCCCCAAAAAATAAGAGTATAACGTTACCTGAAATCCGTAAAATTGCCCAGAGCTTTATCAAACCCTATTTGTTGAGTAATCCGGGAATTGGTAATGTTGAAGTGTTTGGTGGTTACCAAAGTGCCATCAATATCGATGTTGATCCATTTCGGGCAAAACGTTATGGTGTTGATTTTGCCAGTATTGCTAAAGCTATTCAGTCGTTGAATCATGATATTCCTGTTGGCTTTGTTAAAGGGAAAAACGGCTTTTTTACCATTACTATTTATGGTGAGAAAGATGAAATTGCCAGGTTGAAACAGATTCCTATTCTGCCGAATGTCCGTCTCGGTGATGTGGCTGATGTGAAATGGGGTTATCAAAAACGAACCAGCGGATACATTGGAGACGGACGACAAGCCATTGCATTGAGTATTCAGCGTGCGCCCGGAGGCAGTGTGCTTTCAGTGAGTAATGTGGCGCGTGCGCAAATGAAAAAGCTGGAAAAGGAATATCCGAATATTCGTTTTCAGATATCGGATACACAACGTAATTTGATTGAACTCTCCAACGAAAACATGTTGAGTGCTTTGCGCGATGCCATCATCTTTACGTTGATAGTTGTGTTCTTTTTCCTGGGGAATTTCCGGGCCATTATTGCTGCCGGCTTTTCTATTCCCATGGTGTTTTTCGGCACCCTCGCAGTTATCTGGCTTGGCGGTGGCGAATTGAATATTGTAATTTACACCGCTATCATTCTGGCGCTTGGAATGTTGACCGATGATGCGGTGGTGGTGCTCGAAAATGTCGAGCGACATCTAACCGACCTTGGCGAAGAGCTGAATACTGCTGTTACAAAGGGAACCAAAGAAGTTATTGCGCCTGTATTTGCCGGAACACTTTCTACTATTGCTATCCTATTCCCGCTGATGTTTGTGGGCGGTTTTCCGCAGAAAATATTTAAACCATTGATATCAACGTTGATTATTGCCTTGCTGTTTTCATTCTTCCTGTCGATTACCTTTATCCCTCAGCTTCTGAAAGTGATGTATAAAAACGGCGTTACGAAAACAAAGTTTGAACTGTGGTTCGACCGCGCCTATCAGAATACTTTGGGGCGACTTGTGGAGCCTTATATTAGTGTGCTGAAGTTTTCCAACGGGAAACACAGAATCTGGCGACGTGCATTGTTGATTGTTGGGGTGCTGATAGTCTTGCTAATTAGCCTTAAAACAATTATGCCAACCATTGGACGTGATGCTATGCCTCCCATGGATACAGGAATTATTAAAGCACAGGTGGCTTTCAGTTCCAACGAAACCGTTGACAATTCCGAAGCAAGAATTCAGCCTTTCTTGAACTGGCTTGAGAAACAAAAATGGTTAAAGATGAGTTCTGTGGCATTTGGAAATGAAAAAGGAGTGCTTAGCCTGGGAAGTGGTAACCTGCCTTCTGAGGCTACCATTACAATCAATGCGGTAGATCGTTTTCAGCGTAAACTGACCATTTGGCAACTGGAGGATACTATTCGTCGTAAACTGGCCCAATTGCCGGGTGTAAAAAGAGATGATGTGTTTGACTTCGGGGCAACAGCCGTTTCCACAGTAAAAGCGCCGCTAGATGTTCGTCTTCTTTCACCTTATGTTACCGGACTTGGCCACAAAGCCGATGAGGTAAAAAAGGCCCTGAGCAAAGTGAAAGGGTTGACTTCCCTTTCCACAAGCTGGGACAAAGACTTTACGGAAGTTAAGCTGGATGTGGACGAAAACAAAGCACTCAGTTACGGTGTTACACCTTATCAGATTGCTATGCAGCTTCCTGTGAAAGGGCAGGTTGTAGGACTGGCCGGCAACTTCCAGTCAATGAATACCCAGTTTGTCCGGCTATATCTGAAAGGGAAATTCAGTCAAAACATTCAGACATTACGCTTGCTTCCCATTAAGACAAAATTCGGAGAAGTTCCTTTGGAAACTTTTGCAAAGGTCTCGAAACAACTGACTTATGCTAAAATTGAACGTGATAAACTGATGTACAGTGTGGATGTGAACGGATATCGTGCAAAACGGCCCATTACTCATTTGACAGATGCCGCAATTTCTTCTTTGAAGAATGTAAAACTCGGAGGTGTTATCGTCAGTCAACAAGGCGACATTGCTACGATAAATGACAGTTTTGCCCGGATGTTAAAAGCTATTGGTTTGGGGATTGTCATTTTGTTAATCTCTCTGATTGCCATTTATAAGTCGGTGAGAATGGCTCTGATTATGATTTTTGTTCTGCCGTTATCTCTGATAGGTGCAGCCTGGGGCATGTTACTCTTCAATAAGCCAAGCTGTTTGCCGAGTATGCTCGGTATTCTGCTTCTGTTTGGTATTATCATTAAAAATGCCGTACTGCTCATAGATTTTTATCAGCAGTATCGTGAAGGTGGTGATACGCCATTTGAAAGTGCAATGGAAAGCGTTCGTGTACGTTTTCGTCCGGTTATGATGACCGCTTTTGGTACCATTGCCGGGATGATACCGATTGCCCTGGAAATGGCAGTAGGTCTTGAACGGCTTAGCCCGCTCGCCGATGTGGCTATTGGCGGCCTGCTCATTGGAACACTTCTCACTTTGATATATGTTCCCATGTTTGCTTATTCTGTTGATAATAAAGACAAGAAAAAACAAACAGTGAAGATTGAGTAATTTCTGATTCATAACGTTTATTATTTACAAAGACAGAAGATTTATTCTTCTGTCTTTGTTTTTTTATAGGTATAAATCTGTCCTTGGCTCATGTCAGTAAGAACCTCTGTTTTATCATCCACAGGGATAGTTTAGCTACTCTCAGCTTATTGTGATTTAGCTGCTGCCTATTTTTTTTTCTGTAACTTTTTTCTTAGTTTTTTAATAGCCGTTTGAATAGATGTTTCCGGTTCAATTACATTGTTTGCTCCCCAAAAGTTGGGATCTGCAAAATTGCTCACCTTCTCAGAAAATATCTCGTTGGGTTTAAACCTTTCGCTATATTTTGGTTTTATTACGTTTTTTGTGTCTATATTGGTAATGGCAGTTTCTGCCGTAATGGTATAATCGGAGTGGAAAAGTTTTTTCTTCCACTTAAATTTCAGGTCGGTTTCACTACGCAGGTAGTTTAAATACCATTTGTTACCAATCTTCCTGTATTTTACCAGGATATAAACGCCCAATAAATGTGCTTTAAGGCCTGCCGGTTTTTTACGGATAATATAATTCAATGCTTTTTGCATGTGTATCGGACTTATTTCCACTTCAAGACCTGCCACGGCAAGGTTTTGTGCATCAAGGTAAATTTTCCCCTTGAAGAGCGGCAGTTGAACGGTATCTTTCTGGTTAAAACTAATTACATAAGTTTCTCTGTTATTCAGCATGATAACACCGTCAACCTGATAATTATAATAGGGATAAATATCTTTTGATAAAATATCGCCATTGTTTTTAACAATATCAAGATAAGAAAGGCTCAAAGGTCCTCCCTGAAATTTTACCGCCAGCGTATCTCTTTTTTTTGCATACTGAGCCTTACGTCCCTTATAAATTGTAACACGGTCGTTGCTGATGTTGTTTCTGGTATAGGCACTTTTGTAAATATTCAATATGGCTTCGGCAACCGAGAGGTATTTTTTATTTTTCCGAATTGATTCACGGTAGAAACCTGTCATCATAACAGGTTTGTCGGAGTAGTTCTCCGGAATTCTGTCCACGGCAGAACTGAGTAGATGAACCGGGTTAAGGTGTCGGATAACCACTTCTTTTAAAGGGACAATGGCGGGCTTTACATAAACTTTATTGGATGTTTTATTTAGTTGCGAAACAGGGATGTAATTTGGATTGAAACCGATACTGCTGAATCCAAGCTTTTTGTTTTTATATTTCAAAGGGACTTTTATCAGAAATTTACCGTTGGAATTAGAAACGGTTCCGATTTTTGTGCCTTCGATAAAAATAGAGGCAAAGACTATCGGAGAATGTGTTTCACTGTTGATAACTATACCACGTACTGAAATGTAATGTGTGGTGTCGCTTAGCGCATTTGCCGGTGTGGCTGCTGATGCATTTGACGAAAAAGAAACGAAAAGCATCAGGAAACCGGCAAAAATAATTTTATAGAAAAATTTTGTCTTCATGGCCTTTGGTATTTTATTATTAGTATTTTTATATAGCTCATCTTCACTTCCCCAAAAGTAAACAAATTCACAGCAAATAAAAAGGATTTTATTTATAATTTTCATAGCCTTACCCAGGTTTCTCACCGAGGCTTAAAAGTATTTTTAGAAAGTATTGTCAGATTCACATTATACGAAAAAAAGCTGCCCGAAAGAGCAGCTTTTCCAATGAACTAATAAAACTAAATTTATTCCGGAATTACGGGTTAAATTATTTTATATCGCTAAAATATTTCATGAACTGCATGCGTTCATAGGCGTTTGGATTTTCAGTGGTTTCCTGGCTGAGTTTGCCACGAACCTGGTCGATATAGTTAAAACCTTTGCTTTCCATCCAGTCATTCACAAATTTAACAACATCCAGAATATAGGAAGGGCCGTTTTTATAAATAGCCGTTGTGAGTTGCGTTACAGTTGCCCCGGCAAGCAGTTGTTTTACAACAGCTTCACCATCGTGAATACCGGTAGAAGCAGCAAGGCTCATATTAACACGTTTGGCCAGAATAGCAATCCAGCGTAACGAGTTGGCAATATCTGATGCATGGCTCAGGATGTCGCCATGGGTCACTTTCATGTTTTGAATGTCGATATCCGGTGTGGAAAAACGGTTAAACAGCACAACGCCATCAGCACCGTTGGCTTCCAGGTTTTTCACCACTTTTCCCAGATTGGAAAAATAAGGGCTGATTTTTACAGAAACAGGAATGTTTACCTGGCTTTTAACTTTTTTGAGAATTGCATAATATGCTTGTTCATTTTCTTCACAACTTTTATCCAGGTTGAAAGGCATAATGAAAATATTCAGTTCGATAGCATCGGCACCGGCCTCTTCGATACGCCTGGCAAAAGATGTCCATTCCTGAGAGGTAACCGCATTTACGCTGGCAATTACAGGCATTGAAACTTTGCTTTTTACTTCCTGGATTAATGCAAGATAATTTCCCAGCTCTTTTTCACGGATGTGCACGTCGATATAATCCAGCGTTTCCGAATAATCAGCATACATCATGTCGTTAGCAACGGCTTTTTTGATGCTGTCTTCAGCCTGTAAGAGAATTTGTTCTTCAAAAATAGATTTCAGAACAACAGCTCCCGCACCGTTTTTGTCAAGTTCTACAATTTCTTTAACGGAATTAGTCAGCCCGGAACTCCCGATTACGATAGGGTTTCTAAGGGTAAGTCCGAGGTATTTTGTGCTTAGGTCTGCCATAATATTTTTATTTTTTTGTTTTCGAAAATAAGAAAATTAATTGATTTGGAGAAAATCGCCATTTAGGCGATTTTCTCCAAATACATTATTAATTAGCTTTAACTTTTTCCTGAATATATTTATGCATGCCAACAGCGGCTTTACGGCCATCGCCCATGGCGAGGATCACGGTTGCACCGCCACGAACAATGTCGCCACCGGCAAAAATATCGGGAATAGAACTCTGCATAGATTCTTTGTCCACGACAATGGTTCCCCAATTTGTCATTTTCAAATCTTTCAGGCTACTTGGGACAATAGGATTGGGAGAAACGCCTACGGCAACTACTACCAAATCAACATCGATGTCGAATTCGGAACCTTCAATGGGGATGGGCCTTCTGCGTCCGGAAGCATCCGGTTCGCCAAGTTCCATTTTCTGGACACGCATTTTGTTGACACGGCCATTCTCGTCAGCGAAATATTCTACGGGGTTATGGAGATTCATAAATTCAATTTCCTCCTCCATGGCATGGTGTACTTCTTCCACACGGGCAGGCATCTCTTCCAGTGAACGACGGTAAATAATCATAGAGCGTTCGGCACCCAGCCGTTTAGAAGTACGGACAGAATCCATGGCTGTGTTTCCGCCTCCTACAACAGCAACATTTTTACCCAATAAAACAGGTGTGTCATAATCATTGCTGGCTGCTTTCATAAGGTTAACACGGGTAAGATATTCGTTTGAAGAAAAGATTCCATTATAGTTTTCTCCCGGAATATTCATGAACCGGGGTAAGCCGGCACCACTTCCAACAAAAAAGGCCTGAAAACCCTGTGCTCTTAAATCTTCGAAAGAAGCTGTTTTACCAACAATGAAATCGGTACGAAATTTAATACCCATTTTACGCATGTTTTCGATTTCCACGTCCACAATGTCGTTGGGCAGACGGAACTCGGGGATACCATATTTTAGTACACCACCAATTTCGTGTAAAGCCTCAAAAACAGTAACGTCATAGCCGAATTTTGCTAAATCGCCGGCAGCAGCGAGTCCGGAAGGACCGGAACCAACCACGGCTACTTTAATACCATTGGATTCGGCAATATCGGGAATATTCATTTTGCCGCTGTTTCTTTCGTAGTCGGCAGCAAAACGCTCAAGATGGCCAATGGCAATAGGGGTTGCGTTTAGTTTGTCCGTGTAAAAGCAACTCAATTCGCACTGTTTTTCCTGGGGACAAACACGGCCGCAAACTGCAGGAAGTGCATTGGTCTCTTTTATGACAGCCGCAGCGCCTAAAAAGTCTTTGGTTTCAATTTTCTTAATAAACTTCGGAATATTGATACCCACCGGGCAGCCGATGGTACAGGTTGGCTGGGGACAATCGAGGCAGCGATGTGCTTCGGCAACAGCCATTTGCTCTGTAATACCAAGATTTACTTCAACAATATTTTTATTTCTTACATGGGGGTCTTGTTCCGGCATTTGAACGCGCTCAAGGCTTGTGCGCTCTTTGGCTTTCATGGATTTGCGCAGTTCGGCACGCCATGCATCAGACCTGCCTTCTTTAATATATTCAGCTATAATATTTTCCATTATGCAACAGTTTCAACAGTTTTTAAATATTTTTCGTAAGCTTCGTGTTCCTGCGTTTTGTAAGCGCCCATACGCATCATCATCTCTTCCCAGTTTACCTGGAAGGCATCAAATTCAGGACCATCTACACAGACAAATTTTGTTTTTCCGCCAACGGAAACACGGCAGGCCCCACACATTCCCGTTCCGTCCACCATAATGGTATTCAGGCTGACATCGGTAGGAATGTTGTATTTTTTGGTTGTAAAGCTTCCGAATTTCATCATAATAGCAGGGCCGATAACAAAGGCTTTATGTACTTTTTCGCGTTGGATGACCTCTTCCATTCCGGCAGTAACGAGGCCTTTTTTTCCGTAGGAACCATCATCTGTCATAACAATGACTTCATCGGAATATTTTTTTACTTCATCTTCAAGAATAATCAGCTCTTTGGTACGACCGGCCAAAACGGAAATAACTTTGTTCCCGGCTTCTTTTAAAGCTTTAATAATAGGTAACATAGGGGCAACACCTACGCCACCGCCTGCACAGAGAACTGTGCCAAATTTTTCGATATGGGTTGCATGTCCCAACGGGCCTACAACATCAAGAATTTCGTCACCTACTTTCATGGCAAGAAGTTTGGCAGAGGAAACACCAACCTTTTGTACGACCAGAGTAATAGTACCTTTTTCAGGGTCGCCATCGGCAATGGTTAAGGGTATTCTCTCTCCTTTTTCGTCCAGCCTGATGATGACAAAGTGGCCGGCTTTGCGGGAGTTGGCAATATCAGGAGCTTCCAGAACGATTTTAGCCACGTTTTCCGAGAAGAACTCCATTTCAACTATTTTATTCATATTATTATATTTAGTTCATTAGTATTCTGATTTTGAGGCGCAAATTTAGAAAAATTGCCTGCACAGAATGATTTTAGCTTATTTGATTATGGCAACATACAGGAAATCTGTATGTTACTGTTTTAATTTATATTCAGTCTAATCCAATGTTTTGAAGTGATAAATTGAAAAATATTTTTTATTTATCAATGAGATAATGTTTTTCTGTTCTTTAAAATTTACTTATATATCACGTAAATTCTGTTTTTCCCATCCATTTTTACCTTTAACGGCTCACGGAAACGGATATGCCGGAAATAATCTCCTTCTTCAATAATTTCCTGCTGTTCAAGTAGCTCATAATTTAGATAGCTGTCGTGCATTTCGGGCTGAATGGTGAAATATCCCACATTCATGCTGGTAACGTTATGAAAAAAATGAGAGGCCGAAGAGGCATCCAATGGAAAATTTAGCAAACTTGTTTCTACCATAACTTTTGCATGGGATATTTGTGGCCATCGTACGGGAATACCGATCCATTTGTCGCGTGTACCCCAACGTCCCGGACCGATTAGAATATAATGGCTGTTTTCACTTATCATGGTTTGGTTAAAACGTTCAGCTTCCTGTCCCATCTCTTCGGTTTTAGATTTGTCAAATTTCTTCGGATTCACATAAATGACATCCCGCAGATTTTCGATTAATCCGTTTCCCATGCCTACTTTTGTATAGAGCAGGATATTATCGGAGGCTATTTTATCCAGGTCAACCTCACAATCTGCAGTCTGTGAGATAAGTGGTTTTATTTGCAGAATATAAAAAGTAGCATCCCCATCTTTATCGCGGTTCAGATCGACGGCATATTCCATTTCCACCGCTGTCCCCATGGCTTCTTTTCCCAGTTCGAGTAACACACTCAGGGTTTTTGCCAGTGGCACATAGTTGTATTTCAATATATTGGCAAAATTAACGATGCGCGGCCCCGGCTTTGTAATTCCGGGATAAATGGTGTTGTTGTCGGGGTTGTAAACGGAGGCACAATGTTTTAGTGCTCCCTGTCTTTCTGCCACACTAATATTTTCCAGTGAGAGTCCTGCATCTTCACCTTCCATCAAATCCAAATCTTTTTTATTTAAATCCACCGCATAAAATTTTACCTGTGAGTTTTTGAACTGATCTTTGGGCGAGTTAATTTCAACTCCCGGATATTTTGGTGAAAAACGATAAGCGCGATTTCCTTCAACCACGTAATTTCCCAGTCCCACTGCGGCAATAGCAAAACCCTCTTCCGGCTTCATGTGAGCAAACGGATAATAATTGTAAGATTGTGCCACGCCGCTTATGTGTGGATAATAAAGATTATCATAACGGCTGCCGACAGCCTCTTCAATTACAACGGCCATGCGTTCATCTTCCAGTTTATAATTGATGGCTTTTACATAATCTTTGGCAAGGGTGGAATAAAGTGATGCATAAACCAGTTTTACAGCATCGCCAAGTTGCTTATGCCGAACAATGAAGTCCTCGTGGCTGTTGGGAAGAATGTAAGTTTCAAAAATACCGGCAAACGGAAGTGTGAGCGAGTCTTCAAAAAGGCTGGAAGAGCGGACTGCAATGGGATTTTTGATATGACGTAAAATGGATGCGAGTTTTTCTGATAATTCCTCCGAGAGTTCTGTATCTATAAATGCACGCTTAATTTTTTTTGTGTTCTTTTCAAAAAGAGCAAGTTTGTTCAGTTTTCCTTTGGCGATGAAATCCTCAAATTCTTTGGTGCCAATGACAAAAGTAATTGGTGTTTTTATTTTGATGTCCCGGACGTACCTCGAAAAATCAAAGTTGTGAATAAGTGCGTTGATGAAAGCAAGTCCGCGTCCCTTGCCGCCAAGTGAACCATCCGATAGTGTGTAGATATTGTCGGGATTTAGTGTTATCTCCGGCTCAAAAGGAATGAGGTTTCCACTTTCGGCTTCATCGCGATGTTCTTTGATCATCTCTATCAAGGCTTCCCGGAGTTCCGTTGCGTTTTTGTAATCGCTTACCTGCTTGGGGTTGATAAAATTGGCTGCTTTGATTTCCTGTCTTGCCATGAGCCACATCGAAAAATGGTTGCGGCTTGCATGAAACAGCAACGAGTTATCGGGGATTTTGTGTAGCTGCTTTTCAAATTCGCGTATGTTTGCCGCTCGCGCAATGATTTTTCCGTGATTGTCTTTGAAAGCGAAATCGCCAAATCCGAGGTAGTTTGTTATGAAATCCTGAAAATCTTCGTACAGGGTTTCGGAATTCTTGTCGATAAACAGTGAATGGTATTTTTTTGCCACCGCTGCGTAAGAGGGATCCGCCGATTGCATGATAACCGGCAGATTTTTCAACTCTTTGCGGGCATAATCGAGGAGCTCTACACCGGCATTATCATTCACTTTCCCGTGGCGTTCATATTTCACATCGGTAATCAGGCAAAGCAGGTTGTCCTTGTATTTATCAATAATGTCCACGGCTTGCTCAAAAGATGGCGCAAACAATATCTTGGGCCGTGCACGCATACGCAGCACTTTATACAGCTCATCTGTGCTTACATCGTCAATAATGCGTTTGGTTTGTTCCATTAATACCCGGTACAAAAACGAAAGATAACGTGAAGAATATACAGGCGAATCCTCGGCAAGCAGAATAACCCTGACATTTCCACGGCGGGTGTCGTTGTCAACATTCATCTGGTCCTCAAGCAATTTAATCATAGAGAAAAAGATGTTACTGTCGCCATTCCACGAAAAAATCTGATCTATAAAGCGTAGTTTTAACTGCTCACTTCTGAAATATTCCACATCGCTGTTGTTGTTCAAAAGTAGAAAAATGGGGATATACGGATATTTTCCCTTGATGCGCTGGCTGGCAAGAATTGGCGTCTTTTTATCGACACCCACCATGTAAATTATCTGGTCGAAATGACGTCGTTTTAACAGGTCAAAGGCCTGTTCAACCGATGACGTTCCGGTGATACGCGGGATGGAGGTAAGGTTCAACTGGCCGTATTGCCCCAGCATATGTTCTGAAAAACGGCCTTCCCGCTCAATGGCATAAGCATCATAAAGACTGGATATCAAAAGTATTTCCCTGACTTTAAACGGCATTAAATCATGGTAAACATCGCGGGTGTGTGTGTTTTTGTTTAAAAAGCGTTGTAAAAACCGGCTACTGATAATACCCTTTTTTATTTCTTCCTTTTTTGGGGTGATTTTTTCCAGTTCCAGCGATTGCTGCATACGCTCTTTTTTGTTCAGATAGCGGCGGATGATGTTTACAAGGCTCTTTAAAAAATATTCCTGATTTTTGCTGTCGTATTCTGTTTCTTCATCGGCCTCGCAGCTGCAAAAGTGCAGCGAACCTTTTTTCCCGGAATGCGTAAAGAAATAAATCTCATCGCAGGAGTTGGCTTTTCCTTTTCCGTTTCCTTTCTCGCGGTATTCCATTCCATCATATGTAATCCGGAAAAAATCAAAATGAACCAGTTGTTCCTGTTTCGATAAAATCTCAACAATCAGTTTTAACGTGTTATCCACATTTCTGTTTTGCCGGATGATATGGTTGATTTTGTTCATGGCCTCCAGCAGGTTCATATCCCGACGCGATTTATTCTCAGGCATAATTAAATATTTTGAACAAATATAATCTAAAATATTTTGTGTCTGCGTTTGTGAGAATCATCCGGATTTTCGGATGCCGGCCAACCAGATAAATTTCCGGAAGGTAAGAATACATCTGCTGATACAGGAGTTTCTACCGGCTTAGCGGATAAAGAACAGAGGATGATCTTATGTAAATTCCTATTTCGCTGAAGGGCAAAAATATTTTTTGAATTCCCATAGCAGGCGGTGCCAAATCATACACGTTGTAAACGAATGAAATACCGTTGCCGTTAAAAGCCATATTACGGCTGATGGGAATGCTGTCGTAAAAAAAACCAATCTTTTTCAGCGATTCTTTTTCCGACAGTCCGTTATTTTCTCTGATCTTTTTATTGATAAGCTTTGTAATTGATAATTTGGCATCAGGTTTAAAGATGTTTTCAGGAGTAAGTTTCTTTCCGTTTCTCAAATCAATTATGTCATAGGAAATATGCTCCATGGGATTTCCACGTCCGGCATAGCCCCGCTTTTTATATTGCAAACAAAGGAGGTTGTATCCATTAAAAATTACCAACACCTGCTCCTTCTTCTCCATGTTAAACCCCAGTTTATGGTTGTTTTTCCAATGACTGTTCAGCTCATTGAACTGATTGTAAAAATTCTGTTCACTTTTGGCCAACAAATCTTCAGGAAGTTCTCCCGATTTTGATTGCCCGAAAAATTGTTTCCGGATAAACTTCTTTACGGAGTCAGAAACTGCTTTAGATACCAGGACACTGTTTTTAGGATAAATCAGCGTGAGCTCAATTTCTGCTGATGGGCTGCTTTGGTGTCCGGATGCCAGTTCTTTACCTGAATGCAGATAAAAAACATTCAGGGGAATGCTGCCTTTTGTATAGGTTTTGCTCAGGTCGAAGGGAAGAATTGTGCTGTCGGAACCATGCCAGCTTCCCGTAAAACGGCTGTCGGTAAATAATCCGGCAATGGTTGTGTCGTTGGCCGGATACTGCTTAAAAATTACATTGTTATGTTTGTCAATATCTCCGTATAACGTTACAATATGAGATAGATGTGTCAGGCTGTCGTTTATATACAGGTTATAAGAATAGCTACCATCCATCCGGGAACCGTTACGTTGAAAATTACCTACTACATTAATGTTGCCACCAAGGCGGCCATGCATCCTCGAATAACTGTTTTTTTTCTGTGCAAAAAGTGTGGCCGAAAAGAAGAAAAAGGCCATTGCCAGAAATGTTAAGTTGCGTTTTGTCATTATTTTAAAGGAGTAATAATTGTGTTGTCAAAAGTAAGGATAATTAGTGGATGCATGTTTTCGGCGGTGTGGTTTTTTGCTGGTTTTTTTCAGCGTGAAACCTGAGTAATTATATCTCCGGGTTATATTGCAATCTGTTGTCATGTCCATTACATCTCCCGCGGATTTGGGCGAAAGGGCATTTTGGCCATTTTTTCCACATCGAGGCTGGCGTAGCCAAATTCTTCCGTGATTTTTCCCAGCAATAAATAAATACCTTCTCCCCGGAAGGGATATTTCTTTAATGTTCCGGGGAAATGGATGGTGTCGAACATTTCCCCTTTGTCGTCCAGGAAGGTGGCAAAATACATGATCTCTTTGCGTTTGGTGCGGACATATTTTATGGTTATCAGTTGCCCCAGCATCCGCACGGTGTGGCCGGTATGGTTTATCATTTCCGGTGCTTTTACTTCGCCACGGAATTTGGTTTGCAGCATGTCGAAAGGGGAGAGGGTAACCGGATATCCCAGTAGTTCTGTTTCGTCATAGGCATCTTCCAGCTTGTCTGTTTTCAATGCTGGCATCACAAATTCCTGCCTTTTAGTCTGAAACAGCGTTTCGTCAGGCAATCGGCTTTTCTCTGTTTTTGTCAGCAGATGAGCTTCCCACAATAGATGCGGCTTACTTTTCCCGGTAAACCGGAAGGCGCCCACACGGATTAACAGTATCAGCTGTTCAATACCCGGTTTCGCTCGCCGGACAAAATCTTCAAGGCTTTTATAAAGGCCGTTTTTATTCCTTTCGTCCAGCAGCTGTGTGGCTGTTTTTTGTTCCATGCCGGTTAAATGGATGAACCCGACGAAGATATCCTTTCCCCGGATATTTGTTTTGAAATCACTTTGGTTAACGCAGGGCAAATGAACAATACCTCCCTGTCGCCGGGCTTCGTTGAAATAAACCCAGGTGGAATAAAACCCACCAAAGTTGTTGATAACGGCCACCTGAAATTCCAGCGGAAAATGCGCTTTCAGATAGAGGCTCTGGTAACTCTCCACCGCATAGCTTGCCGAATGCGCTTTGGAGAAACTGTAGCCGGCAAAACTCTCTATCTGCCGCCATACCTCCCGGGTAATGTTTTCCGGGCGGCTCAGCTTTCTGCTGTTTTCAAAAAATTTCTCTTTGATCCGCTGGAATTCTTCTTTCCCCCTGAATTTCCCACTCATGGCGCGTCGCAGCACATCGGCATCTGCGAGGTTGAGGCCGGCAAAGTGATGGCAAACTTTGAGCACATCTTCCTGATAAACCATTACGCCGTAAGTCTCACTAAGCTGCTCTTTCAGCACAGGATGGGTGTATTCAAAACTATCCGGGTGATGGAAGCGCCGGATATACTCGCGCATCATCCCGGAGCCTGCCACACCGGGACGGATGATGGAACTGGCGGCCACCAGTGTCAGATAATTATCGCATTGCAGCTTTTTGAGCAGACTGCGCATGGCCGGACTCTCGATATAAAAACAACCGTTGGTCTCACCGCTTTTCAGCATGGCTTTTACCTTCTCATCCTTTTTAAAGATTTCTGTTTGGTGGATGTCAATTGCTGTTCCTCTGTTTTCCCGGATAAGTTCCACCGCTTCCCGGATGTGGCCGATACCACGCTGACTCAGGATATCTAACTTTTCAAAACCCAGTGTTTCGGCGGTGTACATGTCCCATTGCGTGGTGGGGAAGCCTTTTGGAGGCAGGTCGAGGGCGGTGTAAAAGCTAAGTGGCTTCCCGGAAATTAAAACCCCACCGGCATGGATGCTCCGCTGATGCGGAAAGCCGATGAGCTGTTGTGCCAATGTGCAAATGTGTTGGTGTAATCCGCTGGCGGCTGCTTCGGTTTCCGGATGCCTTACCAGCTTATCGATTTCGTCTTTGGGCAGCCCGTGGACTTTTCCCAGCTCGCGGTAAGCCGATTTCCCTTTGAACGTGACCATCGTCCCGAGTAATGCCACATGGCCTTTCCCATACCGGGTAAAAAGATACTGCTGGATTTTCTCGCGTTCTTTCCAGGAGAAATCCAGATCAAAATCGGGCGGCGAGCTGCGTTTGGGATTGATAAACCGTTCAAAATAAAGATCCAGTTCTATGGGATCCACATCGGTAATACGCAGACAATAAGCTACAATGCTGTTGGCACCGCTGCCGCGCCCCACATGATAAATGTTGTTTTTCATGGCATACTGAACCACATCATGCGTGATGAGGAAGTAAGCAGAGAATCCCAGCTTCTCGATAATTTCCAATTCGTTTTGTAAGCGTTTTTTGGCTGTTTTATTTTTATTTCCATAGCGGTATTCTAATCCATCAATGGACAGCTTTTCCAGTAATTTTTTATCTTTAGAAACACTTCCCGTAAAAGTTTTTTTGTTCTTTGGTTGTGAGAAATCAAAATTTATCTCACAATTGTCCAGTAATTTACGGCTGTTTGCGAGGATGGCCGGAAATGCTTCAAATGCCTGTTCAATTTCTGCAGGCGTGAGAAATTTTTCGTCGGGATGGGCATACATTTCCATCTCCAACTGGCTGAGTAGCAGGTTATGGTCGATAGCACGCAGGTTTTTGTGCAGCACGTAATCTGTATCGTTTTGAAAGGTTACAGGCTGAAGGACAACCAGTTTGTTTTGTGGCAGTTTCGTACGAAGTAATTTTCCAGCCTGCGATGGCCGGATGCCGGCAAACTCATTTTTACGGAATACTTCCGGCAGGTTTTCCAGCGGATAAATCACAAAAACATTTTTGAAATCGGGTGCTTTTTCCTGTATTTCGGCTTTCCCGAGATTAATTTGTGTCAGATAATGATTCAATTCGCCAAAACCCTCCTGATTTCTTGCCAGCCCGATAAACAACAGCCGGTCGTCAAGGCGGAATTCCATGCCTGCCACCGGTTTTATCCCATTGTTCCGACAGTTTATTACAAAATCGACCATGCCAGTGCTGTTGTTGATATCCGTGAGTGCCAATGTTTTGACACCCATGGCAGAAGCTATTCTCACCAGTTGCCCGATAGAAATAGTGCCATAGTGCAGGCTGTAATACGAATGGCAGTTGAGGTACATATTTTGAAATTTTCTGTTTTCAAATTTAAGAAAAACTATCCTGTGTTAACTTTTTATAACCCCTCTTTACGGTAGTGGAATATGTGTAAATTTGCGTTTTATTTGAGTAATTCTTTTTGAAAAAAATAAAACGACATGTATCCAAAAATCAGTGACCTGATCAACGCGCTTTTCGGGACGCACATAAATTTGCCCATCATGAGTTATGGTTTTTTTGTGGCCCTGGCTTTTCTTGTGGGCGCATATCTGCTCTATCTGGAATTTATTCGTAAGGAAAAGGATGGACTTATAAAAGCAACAACGAAAAAAATTACGGTTGGAAATCCCGCTTCTGCAGCTGAACTGTTCATTAGTTTCGCCGTCAGCTTTTTTCTGGGTTTTAAAACAGCTGCAGCCATTACGGATTATCAGCACTTTGCCAACGACCCACAGCAATTCCTGTTTTCGGCCGAAGGATCTGTTTGGGTTGGGCTGGTTGTTGGCATTCTTTATACGGTGTATATCTGGTACGACAAAGACAAACATAAGCTGAAAAAGCCTGTGGTGAAAGAAATTCTGGTACGGGCCCATGAGCAGGTTTGGATGATTGTTCTGGTGGCTGCCATTTTTGGGATTATCGGCGCTAAGATTTTTGATCAGCTGGAGAATTGGCAGGCATTTTTGGCTGATCCGTGGGGACAGTTGTTTTCTTTCAGCGGCCTTACCTTTTACGGAGGACTTATTATTGCTGGTATTGCCGTTGTATGGTATGGGGAGAAACATGGTATTCCGTGGAAGCCCATGGCGGATAGTTTTGCTCCCGGGTTAGCTATAGCGTATGGTATTGGACGTATCGGCTGCCAGGTTGCCGGCGATGGCGACTGGGGTATTGTGAACCATTGGGCAAAACCACATTGGCTGAATTTCCTTCCCGACTGGTTGTGGCGTTACAACTATCCCCACAACATTATCAACGAGGGTATTCCCATCCCGGGATGTACCGGCGCACATTGTATGCAGTTGGCACACGGTGTTTTCCCAACACCTGTTTATGAAACATCCATGATGATTATCATTTTCATTATTCTGTGGTCTATTCGTAAAAAGATTAAAACGCCCGGTGTTTTATTTGCTATTTACCTGATATTGAGTGGTACAGAAAGATTTTTTATTGAGCATATCAGAGTAGATACTACCTATAACATTTTTGGACATCTTATAACGCAGGCAGAAATAATTTCTCCTATTCTTGTCATTATTGGGATTGTGGGCTGGATAGTTTTGGAAAAAAGAGCCAAAAGAGAGGCGGCGGCATGAGAAAAGTATCTTTTGTGATGTTTGGCTTGCTTTTATTTATTGTGGCAGGATGCGTTAACCATGCAAAAATAAATTCACAGAAGCAGAATGATGGCATTGCATTAAAAATTAAATATGCCAAAGATTTTGCCGTTTTTAACCGGAATGGAAAGCAGGAAGTAGTCGTTTACAATCCATGGCAGAAAGGAAAAGTGCTGGTGCGTTTTGTCCTGGTGAAGAGCCATCCCGGTAAAGGGGAAATAAAAGTGCCGTTGGACAGCGTGGCAGTCTTTTCGTCCACGCAGCTGAATGCTTTGCGGATGTTGGGAGTGCTCAACAGGGTAACTGGTATTTCAGAAGCACGATTTATCTCTAATCCGAAGGTGAAGAAGTTGCTTGCAGCAGGAAAAATGACGGAATTGTCAGCCGGTGGAAATTATTTTATTGAACGTATTCTGCAAATGAAGCCACAGGCCATTTTCTATTCTCCTTTTCAGGGAACACTGTATTTGCCGCGTACTTTGTCATCAATTACAGCCATCCCATATCTTGATTATACAGAAAAAAGTCCGCTGGGCAGGGCCGAGTGGATAAAG
>WFNG01000029.1 GCA_015488735.1 Bacteroidales bacterium
CATTCACGTTCAGAGAATTAACATCAGGCTATTCTCCCGTAACCGCCCGACGAAAAATGGAAAGGATGCTACGTCTCGGAAGTTACCCATCCGTCATACTGAATAATGATGAAATGGCCTTAGAAAACCTCAATGAAATAGTTTCAAGCTATTTGTTTAAGGATATTTTTCAATTCCAACACCTGAAAAAGCCGGAAGTGTTGTCAAATTTGCTAAAATTGCTGGCTTTCCAGATAGCTTCGGAAGTGTCTTATACCGAACTTGCAAACAGATTAAGAGTGGATCAAACAGTGGTGCAACGTTATATCCAATTACTGGAGGATGGTTTTATCATTTTCAGGTTAAAAGCTTTTAAGCGAAACTTACGAAATGAAATAGGAAAAAGTAGAAAAATTTACTTTTGGGATTTGGGCGTTCGTAACATCCTTATTCACAATACAAATCAGCTTGACCTGAGAAATGACGAAGGTGCCCTTTGGGAAAATTTTTGTGTTGCCGAACGGCAGAAATTCTTAAACTACAACATCCCACGGACAGCCAGCAGCTATTTTTGGCGGACCTATAGCCAAAAAGAGATAGACCTCATTGAAGATAATGGTCATCATCTCGATGCTTTTGAATTCAAATGGAAAACAGGAAAACAGGTAAAGTTCCCGGCTGATTTCAGGAAAGCTTACCCAAATACGGTTTTCAAAACCATCACGCCCGATAATTTTGCAACAAAAATATACCAAACCTGAACGTTCTTCTTCATGACAAAGGCATGAAGAAGAACCACAATTCGTTAAATTCGTGTAATTCGTTGGCTTTTATCAACGAATTACACGAATTTAACGAATTCTATCTCGCCGCAGGCGGGTTAGAATTCATGTTATTGCAATGGAATAATTAAATAGTAGAAAAAGAATAAGGATTTGCTGATTTGATTTATATAACACTGAGGAATATTGAGCTAACTTTAAACAACTTCAAAATAAAAAAACAGAAGCAGGCTGGAAAACCCGCGGGAAAATCCTATTTTTGCAAAAACAAAAACGATGACCATAAATGAAGCACAAGAGCTGGTAGATCAGTGGATAAACACCACCGGCGTCCGGTATTTCAACGAACTGACCAACATGGCCATCCTCACCGAGGAAGTGGGTGAAGTAGCCCGGATTATGGCACGAAAATATGGGGAACAGTCATTTAAGGAATCGGACAAATCCGTTGATCTGGCAGATGAAATGGCGGATGTACTCTTTGTGCTGATTTGCCTTGCTAACCAAACGGGTATTGATTTGGAAAAAGCGCTGATGAAGAATCTGGAAAAAAAAGAAATTCGCGACAAAACCCGTCATAAAAATAATCCGAAACTCCGATAATCTTTTTGTCGTCCGGAATAAATATTTTTATACTTATTCCCTTACAATCCAGCGAATCACAAAAAATACTTTTATAAGATTTAAATTTAAAAAAGTAGTATATTTGCACCCCTTTAAAAGGAGAAAACATTTTGCGGATGTGGCGAAATTGGTAGACGCGCTAGACTTAGGATCTGGTGCCGCAAGGCGTGGGGGTTCGAGTCCCTTCATCCGTACATTTTTTATTTAAACAAAAGTCATTTCAATGAACATTACAAAAGAGGAAAGCGGAAATCTTACTGCTCTTGTCCACATCAATCTGAAAGAAGAAGATTATATTGAGAAAGTAAACAAGCAACTAAAAACCTATCGCAAAGAGGCCAAAATGCCTGGTTTCAGACCCGGAATGGTACCGATGGGAATGATAAAAAAGATGTACGGAAAAGCCGTTCTTGCCGATGAGGTGAACAAAAGCATTTCCGATGCGTTGAACACTTACCTTTACGATAACAAAATCAATGTGCTGGGAAACCCATTGCCCAACGAAGAGAAAACAGCCACCCTGGATTTTGATAAGCAGAAAGAATTCGATTTCTTTTTCGATATTGGCATAGCTCCTGAAATTGAAGTAAACCTCGAAGAAGATATCAAAATTCCTTATTATAAAATTAAGGTAAGCGATGAGGAAGTCCAAAATGCACTGACGGATATTCAAAAACGCCTGGGTAAAGAAGAACATCCCGAAAAGGCAGCTTTAGAAGACACGCTCAAAGGGAAATTCGTACAGGTTGACGAAGAAGGCAATGATGTTGAAGAAGGATATACTAAAGAAGGCTCTTTTGTTATTTCTGATATTGCCCTGAAAACGATTCAGAAAAAATTTGTTGATAAGGAAAAAGGGAAACGTGTAGTGTTTAATCCTGCCAAAGCCTTTAAAAATGACGCCAAAATAAAAGAACTTCTCGACCTCACAGAAAGTGATGAAAAGTTCCATTCAGATTATGCTTTTGACATAGAAGATATCATCCATACAATTCCTGCAGAGCTGAACGAAGAATTTTACAAACAGGTTTATCCTGCCGATGAGCTGAAAACCGAAGAAGATTTCAGGAATCGTATTCGCGAAGACCTTGCTGGGCATTATCAGAAAGATGCAGACAAACAGTTTGTTTCGGACACCATTGATTTCCTGCTCGAAAAAGTAAACCCGGAGTTACCGGACGACTTTTTGAAACGCTGGCTGCTTGAAAGCAACAAGGAAAAAGCCACGAAAGAGCAAATTGATGGCCAATATGACAGCTATGCCAAGACTTTCAAATGGCAACTTATTGAGGAAAAACTCATCAAAGCTTCCGGGGACGCCCTAAAAGTTACCCGCGAAGATGTACGCAACAAGGTCAGAGCTTATTTTCAGATGCCCGATGGCGGCGAACCCAATCCACAAATGGAAGGAATTGTTGACCAGCTTTTGAGCAACGAAGAAGAATATAACCGGATTTTTGGTGAGTTGATGGACGAACGGTACATTACTTTCTTTAAAGAGAAGATTGAAAAAGACGAAAAAGAGGTTACCACCGACGAATTTGTTAAGATCATTTCCACCCCAAAACAATAACATTATGAACAACAGCAGCAAAGAATTCAGAAAATTTGCCACCAAACATCAGGGTATCAGCAGTCTGACACTTGATCGCTACAACTCTGTTTATGGGAATTATATTTCACCAACCATTATTGAAGAGCGGCAAATGAATGTGGCTCAGATGGATGTCTTTTCGCGTTTGATGATGGACAGAATTATCTTTCTCGGTGTCCCCATCGACGATTATGTGGCCAACATTATCCAGGCACAGTTGCTGTTTTTGGAATCGGTTGATTCGGCCCGCGACATCCAGATTTACCTGAACACACCAGGCGGTTCTGTATATGCAGGATTGGGGATTTACGACACCATGCAATATATAAAACCTGATATTGCAACTATCTGCACAGGAATGGCCGCCTCTATGGGTGCTGTAATATTGTGCGCCGGCGAAAAGGGAAAACGTACCGCACTTACCCATTCCAGAGTGTTGATCCATCAACCCATGGGAGGTGCAGAAGGCCAGGCATCCGATATTGAAATTACCGCCCGCGAAATTCAGAAACTAAAAAAAGAACTTTACGATATTATCTCCAAACACAGTGGCCAGACTTACAAAAAAGTATGGAAAGACAGCGACCGTGATTATTGGATGACGGCCACAGAAGCCAAAGATTACGGTATGATTGACGAAGTTCTCGTACGCAAAGAAAAATAGGTAACCCCTCAGGTTATTTTATAAACAAAATAGTTGCTTTGTGTAATGCACAGAACAACAATAAATTTTTATCATGGCAAAGACAAAAGAAGAACATTGTTCCTTTTGCGGCAGACCCAAATCGGAAACCGAATTGCTGGTTACCGGCATGGAAGCCAAAATATGCAATTATTGTATTGAACAGGCAAAGACTATTCTTGATGAAGAGTTAAATTCCAAAGGAAAAGAATTAAAGATTGATCACACCCTGCTGAAACCAGCTGAAATTAAAGCTTTTCTTGACCAGTATGTGATTGGACAGGAAGATGCCAAAAAGGTACTTTCGGTGGCAGTCTATAATCATTACAAACGTATTGGCCAGCCTGCGGATAACAATGAGGTTGAGATTGAAAAGTCAAACATCATTCTTGTGGGCGACACCGGAACGGGAAAAACGTTGCTGGCCCGTACCATCGCCCGTATGCTGCATGTGCCGTTTGCTATTGCCGATGCTACTGTCCTGACAGAAGCCGGTTACGTGGGCGAAGATGTGGAAAGCATCCTCACCCGATTGTTGCAATCTGCCGATTACGATGTGAAAGCAGCCGAAAAAGGGATTATTTTCATTGATGAGATTGACAAAATTGCCCGTAAAAGCGACAACCCGTCTATCACCCGCGATGTGTCCGGCGAAGGCGTTCAGCAGGCTTTACTGAAACTACTCGAAGGTGCCGTTATCAATGTGCCACCGCAGGGCGGACGTAAGCATCCGGAGCAAAAAATGATTCAGGTGAATACCAAAGACATTCTGTTTATCTCCGGAGGTGCTTTTCAGGGTATCGGACGAATTATAGCAGCCCGGCTGCGCACCAACGTGGTGGGCTATACTTTTGCCGGCCACAAAGAAGAAGGTATCGACATGGAAAACCTGTTGCAATACATCTCCCCTGCCGATTTGAAGAAATTCGGACTGATTCCTGAGATTGTAGGCCGGCTGCCCATTCTTACCTATCTGAACCCGCTGGATAAAGAAGCGCTGAAACGGATTCTCCTTGAGCCAAAAAATGCCATCGTGAAACAATTTGTAAAGCTTTTCGATATGGACAAAATCAAACTGACTTTCGAAGATGCTGTTTTTGATTTCGTGGTGGAGAAATCCATTGAATTCAAACTGGGTGCAAGGGGTCTGCGCTCCATTCTCGAAACTATTCTGATGGATGCCATGTTTGACCTGCCTTCCAAAAAGAAGGCCAAGACCTGGCGTGTTACCCTCCGTTATGCAGAGGAGAAACTGGGTAACTCGAGCCGGGCTAAACTGAAAGCAGCGGTTTAAGGGAAATCGTTAAGAAAAAACGGGTGCAAAAGGACGATTGCTGATGGTAGTAGGAGAACCACAAACGGACGCTTGCGGCATTTTTAAGATCAAATGTATTTGCAATAATGCTCATTATCGACCAGCTCCCGGTATTTTACAATAACTTTCTTGAAATCTTCCCAGGCATCACGTTTCAGGTTGGGATTACGTAATAGTGCCGAAGGATGATACGTAGGCATTACCGGATACCCAAACCAGTTTTTCCAGTTGCCCCGTTCCCGCGTAATCCGCGAAGAGGTGCCAAAGAAGGCTTTTAATGCCGTGGACCCCATCAGGATAATTATTTTAGGCTTTATCACTTCTATCTGTCGCTCCAGATAAGGCAGGCAGGCTGCCTGCTCCTGTGGAGAAGGTACCCGGTTGTGCGGCGGACGACACTTTACAATATTACCAAGATAAACTTCTTTTTCGCGACTAAAATTACAAGCCAGTAGAATTTTTTCTAACAACTGCCCCGATTTTCCCACGAAAGCTACCCCTGTTTTGTCTTCTTCAAAACCCGGTGCCTCGCCCACGATAAAAATCGATGCACGTGGATTACCACTTCCAAACACAACCTGATGTCTCTCTTTGCACAAACCACATCGGGTGCAGGCAATCACCTCACTATTAATTTGCTCAAGCTGTTCTTCCATCATTATATTTACTTTTTAGAAAAATCATTCAATGGTAAAAAAGTGTTAAATTTATTCTGCAAAATAACCTTTATAGCCTCAGAAACCGGCAATCGCTGTATAAGAGAGCCAATCTCTTCCTGTGTTGGAGATGAAAGTCTTAACCGGGCAAGATTATTGTAGCTCATATTTTCCGCTTCGGAATCACTGTATGAAGCCTGATAAAGCATTTCCCCGGGTCGTGCCCCGATGATGTTAAGCTTTAAATTTTTTCCGGATTCAGTAATCATTTTCTCTGCCAGATCTTTTATCAGCAGGGGTTCCTGTTTTACAGAGTAAACCTGACGGGATTCACCGTTTTCTTTTAAGAACAACAGATAATCTGCTGCTTCTCTGCGTGTGAGAAACCGGCGGGCCATACGCTCATCGGTAATACTTAAATCTTTATTTTCGGCAATCTGACCGGCAAAGATATCCATAACACTTCCGGGGAAATCATACAGGTTCGGCATTCGGAAAACGACCACTTCCGGTTTCTTTCCGGAAAACAGTTGCAGGTAATATTCCATCAACAGTTTGGTTATCCCCACCACTGACCTCGCTTTACGTGCAAGATCGGAAGAGGTAAACAGAAATTTTTTCACGCCATAGCGGGCGGCAAGTTGCAGCAGATTGATGCTGCCAAGCAGATTAACAACAACGGCGTCTTCCGGGTTATCCTGCCCCGCATGAAGTCGCGCCAGAGCACCGAGATGGAAAACAATATCCGGTTTCCATTCCCGAAAAAGAGGCTGAAGCGATTTTGAATTTTCCAGGTTTGTCGCTTTGGTGACAAGCCGGGGATAATCAGGAAAAACATGACAATTTTGGCCCAAATGACAAACAGCCATAACTTCCACACCATCTATTTGCAAAAGCCTGTTCACCAGTTCCTTTCCCAGAAAACCACTGGCACCCGTTACCAAAATTTTTTGTTTCATCTTTTCTGCAGACTTTCGTTTTCACAAAATTAAAAAAATAGCTTTTACCAAAACATTTCCGGCAAAGCGTAACACTTTTTCCAAGGCTATAATTTCTTAGCTTTGCATAAACTTAAAAATAATTTTTTGCGATTTTTAAACCAGACACCCGAACTAATTAAAGCCGGATTATACTTGCTTATTCTCATGATTATCGGTACCGCCGGATATATGATCATCGAGTCATATCCACTGTTGGATGCATTGTATATGACCGTTATTACCGTATCCACGGTTGGGTTTCGCGAAATAAGGCCTCTATCGGATCCGGGAAAGATTTTTACTATTTTCCTCATTATCTCCAGCCTTGGCGTTTTAGCCTACTTTTTATCCAATCTCACACAGAGCCTGTTCAAAACGCAACTGGGATTTTTCTTTGGCGGCAACTTCAAATACTTAAAACAAAAAAAGATGGAAAATCATATTATTGTTTGCGGCTATGGCCGGATTGGAAGTCAGGTAGTCTTCGAGCTTTCCGCTTTCGGCGAGAAAGTAATTGTGATTGACAAAGACCACGAGCTTGTCATGAGTAAAATTGGTGAGCCGGTTCAGTTTATCGAGGGAGACTCCACGGAAGACGAGGTTTTGTTGAAGGCAGGAATCAACAAAGCCCGGTCGCTGATAACGACACTGCCACTGGATGCAGACAATCTTTTTGTGGTGCTTACCGCCCGCACTTTGAATCCGGACATCAATATTATCAGCCGGGCATCCGGCGAAAGTTCTGAGAAAAAATTGCGTATGGCCGGTGTCAACAGCGTGGTTATGCCGGAAAGAGTCGGTGGTGCGCACATGGCTACCCTTGTGGCACAGCCTGATGTGCTGGAATTTATGGAACATTTGAATATACACGGTGACTCTCCTGTCCAGCTCATGGAAATTATGTGTTCAGACTTACCCCAAGATCTTTTGCACAAGCCCATCAAAGAGTTGGAATTACGCAAGAAAACAGGTGTCAATATCATTGGATACAAAACGGCTACGGGTGAGTATATCCTGAACCCTACGCCGGATACGAAACTCTACGCCAATTCCAAGATGTTTGTTCTTGGTACACAGCAACAGGTGGAAGTCATGCGGAAAATTTTGAACGGGGTCATTTTACAAAACAACAAAAGCTAATTACGTTTTCCATGTTTATCACCTACCTTTCCTTCTTTTCGGGATTTGCCCTGCTGATTGCCGGGGCACAGATGCTCGTAAACGGTGCCAGCAGCATTGGTATCAAACTCAAAGTCTCACAGATGATTATGGGGCTAACCATTGTTGCCCTCGGCACATCACTGCCCGAACTTATTGTCAACATATTTGCAGGAATAAAAGGAAATACCGACCTTGCCATTGGGAATATTCTGGGCAGCAACATTACCAACACACTCCTCGTGGTTGGCGTTGCAGCAATTATTATTCCCATTCATTTTCAAAAGAAGACACTTAAAAGAGACATTCCGTTCAGCCTTTTTGCACCTGTCCTGCTTTTTATGCTTGCCAATGATTTTATTTTCGGACGCCCAAACATCATCAGCCGTTCCGATGGTATCGTTTTACTGATTTTTCTTGGCTTCTTTCTCTATTTTACCTTTTTCAAACAAGGGGATCAGAATCCGGCAGAACAGGAAGATTTAAAACAATACTCCTTGTGGCTTTCGGTACTATTTATTGTACTGGGCGGTACCGGACTCTATTTTGGTGGTGAATGGATTGTGGATGGTGCGGTAAAAATTGCCACATCGATGGGCATAAGTGAAACAGCCATGGGGCTGACACTCGTTGCAGGCGCCACCTCGCTGCCCGAACTCGCTACCTCTGTCATTGCTGCCCGGAAAAATAATGCCGACATGGCACTCGGTAATGCCGTGGGGTCTAACATCTTAAATATATTTCTGGTTTTGGGTGTTACCGCTCTGATAAAACCTATCCCCTACGCGCCAAAGCTAAACATCGAGTTGGGCCTTGTTTTAGTGTCAGGATTACTGCTGCTGGCCTTCGCCAAATTGGGAAAAACAAAAAACACACTCAACCGCGCCGAAGGAATTCTTTTGGTAATGATATACGTGGCGTTTATTTATTTCACTACTGTGTATCAGTAAGATATAAGCCCTGTCAATTTGTAATTTCCCTTGTTTCGCCTTTGAGGGAAAGTAGAAAAACAGAAGCCTCCAGGCCGGTTTCCTTTTGATAATTCTGCATAATTTTCTTCTGAAAGTCAGCAACAGCTTCTGTTTTTACAAGATTCAGGGTACATCCGCCAAACCCTGCTCCGGTCATGCGGGCACCGGCAACGCCCTCCGTTTGAGAAGCAATCTTCACCAACGTATCCAGCTCTTTGCAACTTACTTCAAAATCGAAAGCCAGCGAATCGTGTGAATCATACATTAGCTTACCAAAGGGGACAACTTTTTGCTGTTCGAGCAGGTCAGCGGCAAGCTGTACCCTTGTATTTTCGTTCACCACGTGGCGCAACCGGCTTTTCAGCAACGGATCTTCCACCAGCTTATCAAGCCAGTCATTGTCCTCGCCCAAAAGGCTTCCAAGATACGGGACTTCAAAAAAACCGTTGATAATCTCTTTAACCTGCTGAAGTTCGGTTACACGCTGATTATAAACAGAATTTACCAGGGCATGTTTCACATTGCTGTTGACGGCCACAAACTGATAGCCTTTGAGCTGTACCGGAATTTCACGGTGAGACAGGGCATGGCAATCAATCATTAGTGCCTGATGGGGTTTAGCGAATGCAATGACATACTGATCCATGATGCCACAGTTCACGCCCACAAAATCGTTTTCTGCCTTCTGCGAAAGCAATGCCAGCTCTTTGGAAGAAATACTTAGTTTAAAAATTGTATTGATGGCAAAGGCGGTAACCACTTCCATGGAAGCAGAGCTTGACAAACCGGCGTTCATGGGAATATCACCGAAATAAACAAGTTCGAGTCCCTGTTTTTTCCAGCCTTTTTTTCCCAGTTCGTTTAAAACGCCAACAGTATAATCTGTCCAGTTACCTTTTGGTTTGGAAAGTTCATCCAAAGGAATGATTATTTGTTCTCCGAGATTTACGGAAGTCAGTCGTATTTCGTTTTCAGGTAACAACCGTACAAACAGGTATGTTCCTTTGGATATGGCGGCAGGAAGGACGTAACCACCAGTGTAATCGGTATGGTCGCCCATGAGGTTTACCCTGCCCGGTGCAAAGAAAAGAAAACGGTCGGAGCCGTTCGTTTGTTTCTTATATTTCGCTAAAAATTGTTCTGTTCCCAATGGTTTAAATTTTCCACAAAACTAAACTGATTTTTGAAAATGATAATGAAATTTAATGAATTATACCGTTAACAAACCGTAAATCCTGCGGAAGGGATGGAAGTGGCAGCCTGACGAAAGGGATGCATAGCAACTGTTGGCAGGTGGAGGCTGACGCAAGAGAAGCCCACACGCTGCCTACAGATGCTAAGCAGCTCTGAGGAAGCTACAACGGACAGCCCGTGAAAGCCTGTGGGCAGGCCCGCCCGAATAAAAACAGTAAAAATATTCATCTTCCGCCTCTTCTTCTTCCCGAAAAATTTGTACATTTGTTTACCAAATTAAAATCCATGACTAAACTGAATAAAGGTGACTTAGCACCTGATTTTACGGGGGTTAACCAAGATGAGGAACCTGTTTCGCTGGCGGACTTCAAAGGTAAAAAACTCATTCTTTACTTCTATCCCAAAGACAACACATCGGGCTGTACCAACGAAGCCTGTAACTTTCGTGACAACTATGATTTCTGGCTTTCGAAAGGCTATGCCGTGGTAGGCGTGAGTCCGGACAGTGTGGCATCGCATCAGAAATTTATTGCCAAACATCAGTTGCCGTTTCCGCTTTTGTCGGATCCGGAAAAGAAAATCATCAAGGCTTACGGAGCGTGGGGGCCAAAAAAACTGTACGGCAGAGAGTACGAAGGATTGATACGTTCGACCTTTGTGATTGACGAAGAGGGGAAAATCGAAGAAGTCTTCGGTAAGGTAAAAACAAAAGAACACACAGAGCAAATTGTTAAAAAATTAAATCTTGCATAAAATGGCTACAGATAAAGAAAATCAGAAAGTCGATAAAGAGCGGCAAAACAAATTAAAAGTCCTGGAGGCAACGCTGGGGAAACTGGAGAAATCGTACGGCAAAGGAGCTATCATGCGCCTCGGCAGCACCAGTGTGGAAAAGATTCCGTCCATTTCCACCGGCTCCATCGGGCTGGATTTTGCGCTGGGTGTTGACGGCCTTCCCAAAGGCAGGGTTACAGAAATTTACGGCCCGGAATCATCGGGGAAAACAACGCTGGCATTGCATGTGATTGCCGAAGCGCAAAAAGAGGGAGGGATTGCTGCCTTTATTGATGCCGAACATGCTTTTGACCGTTATTACGCTACCGCCCTGGGAATAAATATTGAAGACCTGCTTATCTCACAGCCGGACAACGGTGAGCAGGCGCTGGAAATAACAGATAACCTGATTCGTTCGGGTGCCATTGATGTTATTGTGATTGACTCGGTGGCTGCACTGACACCCAAAAGTGAAATAGAAGGTGAAATGGGCGACTCGAAAATGGGCTTGCAGGCACGTCTTATGTCGCAGGCTTTGCGTAAGCTGACGGCCAACATCAGCAAAACCAACACGGTTTGTATCTTCATCAACCAGTTGCGGGAAAAAATCGGTGTTATGTTTGGTAACCCGGAGACAACTACCGGCGGTAATGCATTGAAATTTTACGCTTCGGTGAGGTTAGATATCCGGCGTATCAGCCAGATTAAAGACACCGATGAAGTGCGCGGTAACCGTGTGCGGGTAAAAGTGGTGAAAAACAAAGTAGCACCGCCTTTCCGCAAAGCCGAATTTGACATCATGTACGGCGTGGGAATTTCCAAAATCGGTGAAATTATTGACATTGGCGTGGAAAAGGACATCATCAAGAAAAGCGGTTCCTGGTTTAGCTATGGTGAGACCCGCCTGGGACAGGGCCGCGAAGCTGTGAAGAAGATTCTTCTTGACAACCCTGATTTGATGGAAGAGCTGGAGACAAAAATCAAAGCAGCACTGGCCAAAAGCGAAAAGTAATTATCTTTTTCAGAATCTAAAAGAGTGCCTCCTTCGAGGCACTCTTTTATTTTAAAGTAAGTGGGGACTTTTATTTACGTTCTTTCACGTAAAAAGCAACTTTCTCAATAGACGAAATCATGTTGTATTCTTCGAGATAGACATCATCGGGAACTTCCACAGGCGTCGGCGTGTAATTCAAAACACCTTTGATGCCGGCTTCGACCATAATACGAACTGTTTCGTCAGCCTGGTCGCCGGGTACAGTAAGGATACCGATTTTAATACCTTTTTCTTTAATGACTTCCGCTGCCTTTTCCACAGGATAACAATTGACACCGGCAATCTCATGGCTAAATTTTTCAGGGTTAGTATCAAAACCGGCAGCAATCTTTAATTTATCCCGCTTACCCTGAAAATAATTAATGATGGCCCTGCCAAGATCGCCCATACCAAAAATAGCCACTTTCTGGCCTTCCGGACTATCGATGAGGTCTCCAATCAACATGACCAAATCATTGATATCGTAACCTTTGCGGAGGCTGCCGCTATAGCCTATTAGCATCAGATCGCGCCTGACCTGTACAGCTGTAATGTGCAAAAGAGCAGCAATCTCGTGTGAAAAAATATTTGTTTTCCCCTTGTCGGAATAAATTTGTAAAGCACGCCGATACTGACTAAGGCGCTCAATAGTTTTGTGCGGGATATTTTTGTAAAGTCTGTCTTCCATTTTGTTATTCATTTAACAGTGCAAATATATAAGCAATATTTGTTCGTCTGACGAATGTTAGCTATTTATTAACAAATATTTTTTTAAAGTAGGAAAACGACGGCGTAACGGCAATATTTTGGTATTACTTATTTTTCGCATAGAACTTACACCACTC
>WFNG01000030.1 GCA_015488735.1 Bacteroidales bacterium
CAAATGCCGGATATTGCGGCAGGTTTCGATGAAAGCGCATTGGATGATGGAAGAAGTGCCGCAATTAAAGCGGACAGCCGGCTCTGCTTTTGTTATAAAACCGATACAGACAGGCGAAAAATTATTTAACTGTAAATAACTTTTTTAAGAAAAGGATTGTAAAAAAAGAAAAAGTTATTTTTGCAGAAAAATATTGAAACATGGATTTAAGCAAAATTTTGTCGATTGCCGGAAAACCCGGATTATACAGGCTGGCCGGAGAAGCAAAAAACAACCTCGTGGTAGAGTCGCTGACCGATGGGAAAAAGATGCCTGCCTTTGCGCATGAGCGCGTTAGCTCATTGCAGGAAATCAGTATTTATACGACAGATGAGGATTTGCCGCTGCACGATGCGCTGAAGATGATTTATGAGATGACCGGTGGGCAGAGTGTGGATAATCCGAAGAAAATGTCCTCAAAACAGTTGAAGGAGCTTTTTCGGAAAGCAATTCCGGAATATGATGAGGACAGCGTTTACGTCTCTGACATGAAAAAGGTATTTACCTGGTACAATATGTTATTGGAGAAAGAGTTACTGGATTTTAGTGAAGAGGAAAAAGAAGAAGAAAAATCAGAAGAAAAGGTAACAGAAAAACCGGTGACGGAAGAAAAAGAAGAGACTGCCCCCGATAACCAATAAAAATGTTTTACAAAACCTTTGTCCGGCCGTTGCTGTTTCGCCTTGACCCGGAGAAGGTTCATCATCTTGTAAGCAATTCCCTGCAATTTATTTTTGGTATTCCCGGAATGGCAATATTGGCGCGTAGTATCACGTCGGTCAATGATAGTCGTCTAAAGCGGGAAGTGTTTGGCCTGAAGTTCAAAAATCCGGTGGGTGTGGCTGCCGGTTTTGACAAAGATGCGCGGCTTTATGGTGCGCTGGGAAATCTTGGCTTCGGCTTTGTAGAGGTGGGAACCATTACTCCCAAAGGCCAGTCCGGAAACGAAAAACCACGGCTTTTCCGCCTGCCTCCTGATGGTGCACTCATCAACCGGATGGGCTTTAATAACGAAGGAATGGATGCTGCCCTGCATCGCCTGAAAAAATACCGCAAAACAGATGTCATCCTCGGTGGAAATCTGGGAAAAAATACACTGACTCCCAACGCACAGGCTGCGGGAGACTACGTGCAGCTTTTTGAAACGCTTTTTGATGTGGTAGATTATTTCGTGGTAAACGTGAGTTGCCCCAACATCAGCGACTTGCGGGAATTGCAGGACAAAGGGTCATTGCAGAATATTCTGGGTAGATTACAAAAGCTAAACCGGGAAAAGTCTTCCCCGAAACCAATTTTGCTCAAGGTGTCTCCCGATTTGAATGATTCGCAATTAGATGAGGTGATAGAGCTTATCGGAGAAACCGGTATTGCCGGGGTGGTGGCGGTGAACACGACTGTTGGCCGGAAACAGCTGAAGTCATCTGACAAACGTGTTCGTGATATTGGCAGGGGAGGACTGAGCGGAAAACCGTTGCAAAAGCGTGCGTTAGAAGTGGTACGTTACCTTTCGGAAAAATCGGGACATGCTTTTCCCATTGTTGGTGTTGGTGGTATTTTCACTCCGGAAGACGCATTGCAAATGCTGGATGCCGGTGCCGACCTTATACAGGTTTATACCGGATTTATTTACGAAGGGCCTTTTATTGCAAAGCGAATAAATAAAGCTCTCTTGAAAAGAATGGACAGGAAATAACACTCCGGTTGGCTTACGTGAAAATATTATTTTTTGAACCAGTCCGTATTTTCCAATTCAAAAATTTCATTGACCGTTGTTTCGAAAACATGGGCAATTTTTAGCGAAAGCATGGTGGAAGGGACATACTTTCCCAACTCTATGGCGTTGATGGTTTGTCGGCTCACAGAAACCAGCCTTGCCAACTCAGCCTGGGTAATATTCTTTTTTGCCCGTTCAACTTTTAACAGATTCTTCAAAATGGTAGTTTTAAGTTAGTCAGTAAGATATCTTGTTTTATAACGGTGAAATATAAATACATACGCAATGAGCTGTATTTGCAAAATATAGAAAGCTTCAAATTCTACCTGCCTGAAAATAAAAAAGAGCAGGGCTACCAACCAGGTGATGAGCAGCGATTTTTCCAGGCTCTGGTAACGCAGCTTCTGAATAAATTCATCCTCGGTTTTTTCACTTGAAAAGATATACATAAGGAAGCCGCTCATGGAAAATACAATACTTATCCAGTTCAGCGTATTGGCCGTTCCGGGAGATATAATTTCAACATAAGTCATAGGAACATCTTTGGTATTTGTGAATGCATTAACTGATTGAGCGAAATTGCCATCTTCAATAATTCCCTTTTCCGTTTCATTAGCACCGGCAATGAAGGATAAAGCAATTGCAATCAGAACAATAATAATTCCAATCTTTTTAAAATAGTGAGGCAAATATGTTTTCATTTTTTATTCTGTTTTAAATTACACGACAAAAGTAAAGAGAACTTTATTAAAAGTCAAGTAAAGTTTACATAAAGTAAAATAAAAATAATTTTCCCCTTTTCAAGTCCCAATTGACTTGAAAGGTCAACCCCAACCGGCGCAAGCATCCGCTTGTGCCTACAATACCTGTACCACCTTATTTCAACCCTTTCAACTGCTCTTCCAAAACCTTTATCCGTGCCTCGGCATCTGCTTGTTTCTGCTGTTCTTTTTTTACCACGGTGGCGGGGGCGTTGTTTACAAAACGCTCGTTGGAAAGCTTTTTCTGTACAGATTTCAGGAAACCGTTGGTGTATTTTAGTTCATCTTCAATTTTTTTAATCTCAGCTACAACATCCACACTTTCGCTCAGCGGAACGTAAAACTCCTGAGAACCCACGGTAAAAACAATTACGCCATCGGGTCTTTCCGAAACAATTTCCACATCGGATAGATTTCCCAGCTTTATCACCACCGGATAGAATTTGCAATTTGAATTTTCGCCGGCTTTCACTGTCAGCTTCAGCTTTTCTTTGAAAGCAATATTTTTCTCTTTGCGCAGGTTACGGATAGCAATGATGATCTGTTCTGCCCGTTCAAAGGCCTTCAGGTTTTTTCTGTCAAAATCACCGGCCACCGGCATGGAAGCCACGATAATGTCATCTCCGGTATCACGGTCGCGGAGTAAATGCCATATTTCTTCCGTTATGAAAGGCATAAACGGATGCAATATCTTCATCAGCTTTTCAAAAAGTCCAAGGGTTTTCTCCAGGGTAAAGGCGTCAATGGGCTGTTGGTAAGCCGGTTTTACCATCTCGAGGTACCACGAGCAGAAATCGTCCCATATCAATTTGTAAGTGGCCATCAATGCATCCGAAATACGGTAGTGGATAAAGTTTTTTTCAATGGCAGCAATGGTTTCACCCATTTTGTCCTCAAACCAGCTAATGGCCAGCTTGCTGTGTTCCGGAGCTTCCAGTGAGGCATCAACTTCCCAGCCTTTCACCAGCCGTAAGGCGTTCCAGATTTTATTGCTGAAATTTCTGCCTTGTTCGCACAAGCCTTCATCAAAAGGCAGGTCGTTGCCGGCAGGTGCCGTCAGCAGCATGCCAACGCGTACCCCATCGGCGCCGTGTTTTTTAATCAGCGCCAGCGGGTCGGGGGAGTTGCCCAGCGTTTTTGACATCTTCCTGCCGATTTTGTCGCGTACGATACCGGTAAAATACACATTTTTGAAAGGAATTTCCTTACGGTATTCCAAACCGGCCATCACCATACGGGCTACCCAGAAAAAGATAATGTCAGGACCGGTAACGAGGTCGTTGGTCGGGTAATAATACTTAATTTCTTCATTTTCAGGAAAACGGATGCCATCGAATACCGAAATGGGCCACAACCACGATGAAAACCAGGTATCCATTACATCCTCATCCTGCTTTAAATCAGAAGGTTGTAAATCTGGTTGGTTAAATTGCTTCCGGGCTTTTTCTAAAGCTTCTTCCGCTGTTTTGGCCACAACAAATTCACCATTAGAATGATAGTAAACGGGAATACGCTGTCCCCACCAAAGTTGTCGCGAAATGTTCCAGTCGCGTACGTTTTCCATCCAGTGGCGGTAAGTGTTTTTGAATTTGGCCGGATGAAACTTTATCTCATTCTTTTCTACCACTTCCAGTGCCGGTCGAGCCATCTCCTTCATTTTCAGGAACCACTGCATGGAGAGTTTCGGCTCAATCACGGCATCGGTGCGCTCTGAAAAACCCACACTGTTCACGTAATCTTCCACTTTCACCAGGTTATCGGCAGCTTTCAGGTCAGCAACAATCTCTTCTCGTACGGCAAATCGGTCTTTTCCCGTGTAAAGTTGCGCCCGCTCGTTCAGGGTTCCGTCATCGTTAAAAATGTCGATGCTTTCCAAGTGGTGTTTGATACCAATTTCGTAGTCGTGAATGTCGTGGGCAGGCGTTATTTTCAGTGCGCCTGTTCCAAACTCACGGTCCACATATTCATCGGCAATCACCGGCACAGGCCGGTTCACCAGCGGCACGATAACTTTTTTACCCACGAAATCCTTAAACCGCTCATCTTCCGGGTGCACACAAACGGCGGTATCGCCCAAAATGGTCTCCGGCCGCGTGGTGGCGATGGTTAGGAAATCCTCTTCGCCTTCCACCCGGTAACGCAGGTAGTATAATTTTGATTGTAACTCTTTGTGTATCACCTCCTCATCCGAAACGGCTGTTTGCGCCTGCGGATCCCAGTTGACCATACGCACACCGCGGTAAATCAGCCCTTTTTCGTACAAGTCAATAAATGTATCAATAACCGATTCATACAAAGCCTCATCCATGGTAAACCGCGTCCGCTCCCAGTCGCACGAGGCGCCCAGCTTTTTCAGCTGTTCCAGGATAATGCCGCCGTGTTTTTCTTTCCATTCCCAGGCATGGCGCATAAATTCCTCCCGCGAAAGGTCGTCTTTGTCGATATCCTCCTGCTTCAGCTTGTTCACTACCTTGGCTTCCGTAGCGATGGAAGCATGATCCGTTCCCGGCACCCAGCACGCATTTTTGCCCTGCATCCGCGCACGCCGCACAAGTACATCCTGCAATGTATTGTTCAGCATGTGCCCCATGTGTAGCACCCCCGTTACATTGGGCGGTGGAATCACGATGGTATATGGCTCTCTCTCATCAGGTTCCGAATGAAAATAATTCTTTTCTAACCAATAGCTGTACCACTTATCCTCAGTGGTGGCCGGATTATATTTGCTGGGAATTTCCATGTGTGTAAATCTCATTTTTACAGGTCGGCAAAAGTACAAATATTTATGATAAAGATAAGTTGTTTTTGGGCAGCTTAACGGGCTTTCCGCTATAGTCCCGCAGCTGTAAACGGTGTTCCGCTACGGTTGGCAGGGAGTTTCCTCCGGGCACTCCTGCCTCCCGGCTGCACATTCCGTTTACAGCTGCGGGCGCTGCCGCTTCAATCCCTGCTGCACAACATCTGCGTTATAACGCAACGTATCTGATTCGATTTATATCAAATTCTAACAGGGTATTTTGAAATAAGATACGTTTGCCCTGAAAACAGTTTTATCATGTTCTGAATTTTCAATACATTTGTGGAAATACATAATTTCAGTATCCATCAGAAAAATTTGAACCCATACACAGAATACTTTTATGTTTGAAAAATTAAAAAAAAGCAAAAGATTACAGGAGACTTTATTCATGGCCTTTTTGAGTTTTTCCTGTTTTGGCTTTTCTGTTTTCCGGTATCTTTACACCGATACAGATTTATTTTTGACCCTGAACTGGAACCTGTTTCTGGCCTTTATCCCCTGGGCTATATCCAGCCTGGCCCTGAAATTAAACATTCGGAAAAAGCGTTACCAATTGATAGCCATTGGGTTTTTGTGGCTTTTGTTTTTCCCCAACTCCTTATACATCACCACCGACTTAATGCATTTGCAAAACCAGACCACCATGCCCTTATGGTACGATGTTATTTTAATCTTGTCTTTTGCCTGGACAGGGTTACTCTTTGGTTTTCTCAGCTTGTGGGACATGGAACGGATTATGAAAAAAGCATGGAAGCCGAAATGGGTAACATTA